>CACZRU010000395.1 GCA_902783605.1 uncultured Lachnospiraceae bacterium | reverse complement strand
CTGAAGTGATTCACATCATGCACGCCTTCCAAAAGCAAGAAAGCTGAAAAGGGTGCCAACTGACGGAAGTGAATCGCATCATGCACACTTCCCAAAAGCAAGCAAGCCTAAAAGGGTGCCAACTGCCTGAAGTGATTCGCACCATGCACACTAGCTAAAAGCAAGCAAGCCTAAAGGGGTGCCGACTGACGGAAGTACTTCGAAATAAGCACACTTGCTTTTGGTTGGTAGGCCCAAAAGGGTGCCAACTGCCTGAAGTGATTCGCACCATGCACACTAGCTAAAAGCAAGCAAGCCCAAAAGGGTGCCAACTGCCTAAAGTGCTTCACACTATGCACACTTACCCCAAAGCAAGCAAGAATAAAAAAATTTTGTGATTTATATTAAATTGCTTTATAATATTACATTGTAATATTGCACTGCATTATTGCACAGTAATATTACTCAGCACAAAAAATTATCTATATAACCTATCGACACTAAATCCATATAACAGGGAGGGCAACATGGATCCAAGAAGTAGTGACAGACAGAAGAATACAACCGGAAATTCCAAGGGTGTTCATCGCCGAGGTGAAGGGCTTGGCACTGGTCCGGTTGGAAGACAGGATACATACCAGGGCAGGAAGACTGGCGCATCGGGCGGTGGAAGCAGAGCTGCCAAGATCGGTGGCGGTTCCGGAACTCTGGTCATCATTATCATCGTTATCATCATGCTCTTGACCAAGGGCGGTGGCTCGGGAGTATCAACAAGCTCTGACACCAGCGGACTCGGCTCAGGCATGAACGACTACACTTCATCAAGCTCCAGCAATGTTGGCACCGGCGCCAGCACCACTAGCTTCGGCGACGTTGGAAGCCTCTTCGGCGGTTTCTCCGGCGCGTCCACATCCAGTGGATGGCAAAATGGGCTTAACAACACCAGCAAGCTCAACACTGAGGTTGCTCCTGAAGCTCGTGAGAAGTTCACCAATATCCTTGGCAACGGCCAGGATGTTTTCACAGTCATGGTATTCATGTGCGGTACCGACCTTGAGTCCCGTTCCGGCATGGCATCCAGTGACCTGGGCGAAATGGCAAAGGCAAATATTCCTGACAACCTCAACATCATCGTCTACACAGGAGGATGTAGCGGCTGGAAGACACAGGGCATAAGCAACAAGACCAATCAGATATACAGGGTTCGCAGTGGCAAGATTGAGCAGCTCTCCGACAACGAGGGCGACAAGGCTATGACCAAGACCGAAACCCTTATCGGCTTCATCGAGTATTGCAAGACAAATTATCCTGCCAACCGTAACGCGCTGATCTTCTGGGATCACGGCGGTGGATCAATCACAGGCTACGGCTACGACGAGAAGCATAAAAATGAGGGTTCTATGGACCTTGGCGAGATCAACCTTGCTCTTAAGTCAGCTGATCAGAAATTTGATTTCATCGGTTTCGATGCATGCCTCATGGCAACACTTGAGACAGCAACAATGTGCAGCAACTACGCTGACTACCTCATCGCTTCAGAAGAGACAGAGCCTGGAGTTGGCTGGTATCATACCAAATGGGTTGATGCCCTTGGCGCAAATACTTCAATCCCAACTCTCGAGCTTGGACAGACAATCGTTGACGGTTTCGTTGACGAGTGCAACCGAGTATGTGCAGGACAGAAGACTACACTTTCAGTTATTGACCTGGCTGAGTTTTCGGCAACAGTGCCAGGCAAATTAAAATCATTTTCAAGTTCAACTACAGAGCTTATCAAGAGCGAGAATTACAAGGCAGTTTCAGATGCAAGAGCCGGCTCGAGAGAGTTCGCTGTTTCATCAAAGATTGATCAGATTGACCTTGTTAACTTTGCAAATTCAATTGGCACCGAGGACGCAAAGGCACTTTCCGATGCAGTCTTGGGCGCAGTTAAATACAACAGAACATCCCGTTCCATGACAAATGCGTATGGTGTGTCCATGTACTTCCCTTACAAGAAGGCATCCAAGGTCAGCACCGTAGCTCAGATTAATAGTCAGGTTGGCGTGGACAGCGAGTACACAAAGTGTATGCAGGCATTTGCATCCCTCGAGACAACTGGCCAGGTTGCAGCAGGCGGCCAGGGCTCAGCACTAGGTTCAATCCTCGGCATGGGCGGGACTGGTTCATCCACCGGAACAACTACCGGCGGCGATGCAATAAGTACACTGCTAAATGCGTTCCTTGGCGGTGGCAAGAGCATCGATGGAATGGACAGCGATGACGCTCAGTACATGAACGACGCATCCATTTACGATGGACAGAAGGCTGCAGAGTATGTAGCTGCAAATCAGTTCGATCCTTCAAAGCTTGTTTGGACAGAGCAGAGCGATGGAACTCATTTGCTTGACATGAGCAAGGAGGACTGGTCACTTATTCAGAACCTTCAGGTCAATATGTTCGTTGACGACGGTGAAGGCTATGTAGATATGGGACTTGATAACCTTTACTACTTCACAACAGACGGAAAGCTTATCGGTGAGACCGACAACACATGGTTCTCGATTGATGGCCAGCCAGTCGCATTTTACTATGAAGATACAACTGAGACAGAGGACGGCGACACCATCGTTCAGGCGAGAGTTCCGGCCTATGTTGATGATGTGAGATGCAACCTCATCATAATCTTTGACAAAGATCATCCAAGCGGCTATATCGCCGGCGCAAGATACGACTACAAAGATGAAGCTGGAAATTTTGGTAAGGACGATTCAGGAACTGCAAAGGGCGCAAGCGATTCAAGCTCAGACGCAGCTGGCGCAAGTGCCTCATTTATGCCTGTTGCAAAGGCCGAGACAGAGATACCAGAAGGCGCAAAGATTGACTTCATCTGTGACTACTATGATTACGACCAGAACTACCAGGACAGCTACTACCTGGGCGAGCAGATCACATACAGCAAGGACCTTGTGCTCAGCTACGAGGATGTAGGCGCAAACAGTCGCGTTAGCTACCTTCTGACCGACATCTACAACAGCGAGTACTGGACACCAGCTATCGAGCAGTAAATAGCTGGTGAGAAAGAGAAATTATATATAGAAATTAAGTAGGCACCTTATGATAGGGTGCCTACTTTCTTTTTTGGTGAGAAATAAGCATATAAGTTTGATGTTTTTTTGGTTTTTTAAGGCGGAAAGGGTGCCAAGGTTTTAAGGTGGTTGGAAATATGCACATAAGTTGAAGGAGTGTGAAGTCAGAAGAGTGCCAAGTTGTTAAGGTGGTTGGAAATGTGCACAAAGGTTTGAGGTAGGTAAAGCCAGAAGGGTGCCAACTGACAGGAGGAATTCATAACATGCACACTAGCTAAAAGCAAGCAAGCTGAAAAGGGTGCCAACTG
>CACZRU010000394.1 GCA_902783605.1 uncultured Lachnospiraceae bacterium | reverse complement strand
TCCAGCTTTCTTCTCTGCTTGATTACCTCCGCCATATGATCGCGGTAATTCAGTTCCTCGTCGTAAACCTTGTCCGCATCGATATCCGCATTTCTAGTCACACGAACCAGAGACTTGCAGACAATCGAATAGCCAGGGAATACCTCAGGAAGGAAATGAAGAATCAGCTCTTCAGCCAGCATAAACTTCCCCTTGTTACCTGGAATTTCAATCAGTCTTGAGAACATTCCATTATTGCAAGGAACAATTCCCACGCGGTTCTTGCCACCCTTGGTAGCTAGGATTGCACAAGCACAAATCTCCTTATTCTTGATAAACGGAAATGGTCTCTTCTTGCTTACCGTAAATGGGGATAACAGCGGCTGAATCTCTCTCTGGAAGAAGCCCTGAAGAAAGGCTCCCTCATTTTCATCCAGGTCGTCAAACTTCACCAGCTTGATTCCCTTCTTCTCAATCTCCTTCATCAGCTTATGATAAGACTCGTCCTTGCGGAGCCCCAGAGTTCTTACTCCCTCTCTGATTGCAACCAGCTGTTCGGACGCAGTCATATTGGTCTTATTCTCTTTCGGATCGTCCTCCAAAAGCATCTGATCATGAAGCGACCCCACACGCACCATGAAGAATTCATCCAGATTTGTCTGGTAAATAGACATGAATGTCAGTCTTTCGCACAGTGGATTCCGCTTATCCTCAGCTTCCTCCAGTACTCGTTCGTTGAATTTGAGCCATGACAGCTCTCTGTTTTCATATAGTTCGCTCAAAATACACCTCTCCTCTCGTTATATAGTTTCTTGTAACCTTGTCTACACCTTAATTTTAAGATTCTTCGCTTCGCTCAGAATGACACTGAAGTTTCTCCTATTATTATACTCAGCTTTCCTAATATGTAACCTAGTTTAACACCTTGTACAGCGCATCTACCTCATAATATGTCAGGGACCGCTTCATATGGAAGTTACTGGAATGTACCACCCGCTCCCCAGCTTCGGTCAGTTCTCCAGCTATGCTGTACTTGATGCCTGCCTCACGAAGATGTTCCTCCAGCTCTTCCAGCTTATCCGGCTTCACGACTGCCACAACTCCGCCAGTACCCAGAAGCTCATACGGATTAATTCCCGTGAACTCACATATCTCTATAGTATCCTGTCTGATTGGTACCTGCTCATGCACTATATCTATACCACGGCCGCTGTATTCCGCAATCTCCGTCAGCGTTCTATAAATCCCACCAAATGAAACATCATGAATATATGATACTCCTCCATCAACAAGCGCCTTTGCTGTTTTCTGGATATAGCACTCATTTACATCCATAACCGCGCCGTCCAGATAGGACTTTGCAAACCTATCCAGGAAGCTCAGATTCTTATTCAGATCCATGGTTAAGTTTTCTTGCTCGTTTCCAAACTCTCTACGGGCTCTCTCAACAATCAGACTGGCTCCGTACCTGCCAGAATCACCGATGATAACAATCCTGTCCCCCACCGTTAGCTTCTCCGTCAGCTGACTAAGTACCGATTCCTCAACCTTTCCGAAAGCAGTAATGGTAAATGATGCACCATGCCCTCCGTACTTCATATAGGTTGTATTCCCACCAATGATTCGGATATTCCTTGAGTGGGAAAGCTCTGAAAGGCGGTTCATCTCCCTTCTCAGCTGGTCCTCACTGTAATAGGCTTCAGCCTGAATATCTACTATGATACTGTCGGCCGAAGTTCCTCCGGCAGCCAGATTATTCAGGGCGCGGATGTATGCCATCTCAGCGTTATACTCCGAAAAACCCTGTGCCGTTATAATAGCAAATGGCGAGGCGCCCCTGTCAACCACACTGTAGTCCGTGCCTACAGTGGTTCCGACTGGTTCAGTCCTCGCTATATGCTTAAGTATACTTCGTTTTATTATTCTTGTATTTACTGTTCCTCTATCCATATTTCCTTGTCTGGACTACTGCGCAGTACCTTCCGGATCAGTTGGCGCCGGAGCCTCCGTTGTCTGTGGCGCTTCTGTAGCCTGCTGATTTGGATCATTCTGTGCAGGCTGCGCATTCGGATCCGTTGTCTGATTTGCATTTGGATCGGTCTGCTGCTGAGCAGGCTGTGCATTCGGATCTGTTGTCTGCGCATTTGGATCCGTTGTCTGATTTGCATCACCAGACGGATTCTCGCCGTTATCGTCCTCGTCGCCCTCGCCTTCACCTTCTTCTGCAGGATCATCGTTATATGAAATCTTTGCAGGTGAAGCCTGATACTTGCTACTGTTTATCTTTATTGACTCAACTCTCTGACCATTCTTATAAACATATTTCCAAAGCTCGCCAGTATAACCGGTAACTGCTGCAGCTGTTACTTCCTCTGTTCCAGCTGGCAGAGACTTGTCCTCTGTATAAATAGGCTCTGAAGGAGGACTTACTACTCCAGTCTGAATAGACTCAAACTCGATAGTTCTTCCTTCCTCTCTATACTCCTCGCCCCAGATATTAAAGGTAAGGTAAGAGCCGTCATAACCTGCCTCTATATAAATAGGCGCATCCAGATTATTGCGAAGCTTAAGATCCAAAACACCACCTGCAATAGCGGCATCAGCTGAAATAGGCACATATGAAACCTTCATGCTGTGGCAGTTTCTCTGGATAATCTCAATCTCAGCTCTAAGTGCAGCGTTGTAAAGGGTTGTTGCAACCTGACAAACACCACCACCGGCTCCATCAACTACTTCGGTACCAACATAGGTATGAGCCATCTCGTAACCGTTACTAACCTCAATAGGTGCGATAGAGTTATATACGGAAATCATTTCCCCTGGGAACAGAAGGTGGCCGTCCACAAGAGAAGCAGCTCTCTGCACATTATTCTTACGAGCAGGTCCACTGGTTCCGTAATTTGTTGTATATGTTCCCAGCAGAGTTGTAACTCTTGCAATCTGCTGCATCTTCTCACTCTCTGAATTGTCAGCAATTACTACCTTTGAGCTGACCTTGCCACCCTTGTAGCTGTCACCATTGATAACATCTTCGATAGCTGTCTTTGTCGCCTCAGCATCTACG
>CACZRU010000393.1 GCA_902783605.1 uncultured Lachnospiraceae bacterium | reverse complement strand
CTTGCTGAAATCAGAAATCTTGTTACATATCTTCCTTCAAATAATGATGATTTCGTAGACGGAACAACAGAGGATGATCTTAACAGAACAATTCCTGGTATCGAGAGTTTTGTTGATGATGCTAGAAAGATTATCGAGAGCATTGCTGATGATAATCTGTTCTATGAGCTTAAGAAGAATTCAGGTACAGATTTCGTTACTGGCTTCATTAAGCTTGGTGGTTTCTCTGTTGCTGTAGTAGCAAATCAAGAGAAGAAAATGAGTCCAGTTGGTATCCGTAAGGCAGCCGGACTTGTAAACTTTGCTGATGCATTTAACATTCCTGTACTTTCGCTTACAAATGTTAATGGCTTCAGTAACGCCCCTGAAGATCAGCTTTATCTTTCAAAGGCTGCTTCAAAGCTGGCTGCTGCATTTGCCGTTGCTACTGTTCCAAAGGTAAATGTTATTACTGGCGAAGGATTTGGAAGTGGTTATCTTATGATGAACTCTAGATCTATCGGAGCAGATGTTGTATTTGCATGGCCAGGAGCAAAGGTTGGCGCTATGGATCCTAAGAATGCTGCTGAGATTCTTTTCTCAGATGACATTGCTGGAAGCGACAACAAGGTTGCTGCTATTAAGGATGCAGAGAAAAAGATTGCAGAGTCTCAGTCTAATGCGGCTGCTGTTGCAAGAAGAGGCTATGTGGATGATGTTATTGAACCAGATGCAACAAGAAAGAGACTTATTGCTGCATTTGATATGCTTGCTACAAAGAGTGAAGACAGACCATTTAAGAAGCATATAACTTTCTAGGAGGATTTAATTAATGAAGAAGAGTCTTAAGAAAATGCTCCTGCTTGGTATGCTGCTTACCTTCATTCTTGCATTGACTGGCTGCGGTGAGGAAGTACTAAACTTTGAAGTTAATGAGTCCATAATGCAGAACAGTACTAGAAATATTATTGAGAAGTACAAGGATGTTTCTGATATTGAGGAGGATTATTACCTTACATCAGGAACAGAACTTGAGCAGACAGCTGTAAAAGGCTTTAATGCAGCTCAGACAACAGATCATGTTGGTAGATTTCTTGATTATGCAAATGGTGATGATTCAACAAGTGTGCATAATGGTGTAGATGGCAAGGTTGTATTTACACAGATATGTAAGTATGAGCATAGAAATGTTGCCG
This sequence comes from uncultured Lachnospiraceae bacterium, assembly GCA_902783605.1. Taxonomy (GTDB): domain Bacteria; phylum Bacillota; class Clostridia; order Lachnospirales; family Lachnospiraceae; genus Eubacterium_Q. The sequence goes on along the minus strand of CACZRU010000393.1, from coordinate 1,021 downwards.
TTAAGGTATCATATAGAGAGAACAAAGGTTTCCCTCTTTCAAAAGAGAAGCTTTATAATGACATGACTAGTCAGGCATCTCAGTATGGAATGGATGTTGCTGACTATGTAATGCAGATGTATGGAGGATATGAGGAACTTGATCTCACATCTATGGATGCGTTCCTTGACAGCTATCTTGCAGCTGCATATAACGAATATCCATACATTGCTGAGGATTGTGAGGTCAGTGCAGTTTATACAAAGAAAGAACTGATCGGTAAGGCTGGTGTCAATACAGCAATCGGAATGGGTGTTGTATTTGCTGTTCTTATATTCATTTCATTTGTCATTAGTCTTCTGAAGTTTGTTCCTATGATCTTTGATGCTGATATCCGTAAGGATAGAGCAGAGAAGAAGAAAGCTCAGGAAAATGCTAAGAAGCAGACAGAAGAAAGAATTATTGCAAGCAGTAAAGAAACAAAGGCTGCTGATAAGCCGAAGACTAGCACTCCAGCACCTGTAAATGATACTTCGGAAGATCTTATGAATGATGCTGAGCTTGTAGCTGTTATCACAGCGGCTATATATGCAGCAACCGGCAGTGGAGTTCGTGCTCCTGCTTATACTGCAAGTAATGATAAGCTGGTCGTTAGATCAATCAGAAGAGCAAAAAGATAAGAATTATTAGAAATAGATATCTAATGGAGGATATATAAAATGAAAAATTATAAGATTACTGTAAATGGTACAACATATGATGTTGCTGTAGAAGAGGTTGGAGCTGGAGCAGCACCTTCAGTCAGCGCTCCTGTTACAGCACCAGTTGCCGCTCCTGCTCCTGCAGCAGCACCTGCAGCTAAGCCAGCTGCTTCTGGATCACAGGGTTCAGTAGTGGTTTCTGCACCAATGCCTGGAAAGATTCTTGCAGTAAAGACAGAAGTTGGCAAGGATGTTAAGAAGGGTGATGTTCTTCTCGTACTTGAAGCTATGAAGATGGAAAATGAGATCGTTGCTCCTGAAGACGGAACAGTTGCATCTGT
>CACZRU010000392.1 GCA_902783605.1 uncultured Lachnospiraceae bacterium | reverse complement strand
GACACATCTGATGGCGGTCATGCTATAGAGGTTGATGGCAAAACAGCAGAGTATTCCAACATATCAGTTACCAAAACCGGAGAAGCAGATGGCGACGAGGCAGATTTCTATGGTGAAAATGCAGCTATCTTTGCTACAAATGGAGCAACCCTCACTCTTAAAAATATTACTGTAGAAACAAACGGTACCCACGCAAATGGAGTATTCTCCTATGGCGAGGGCACTACGGTAAATATTTCAGACTCATACATACATACAAAGAGCAACTGTTCGGGCGGACTCATGACCACAGGTGGAGGCACCATGAATGCCACAAATCTCACAATAATAACTGATGGAAATTCGTCAGCGGCCATAAGATCTGACCGAGGTGGCGGAACAGTAAATGTAACGAAGGGCAGTTACACAACCAACGGAACAGGTTCTCCAGTAATCTATTCAACAGCCAACATTACCGTAAGTGATGCCGTCTTGACATCAACTGCTTCACAGGGCGTAGTAGTAGAAGGACAGAACTCGGTTACCCTGAATAATGTAACACTTACTGCAGACAATAATACAAAGAATAGTGATAAATCTGATTATTACCAGGCGGTTATGATATATCAGTCAATGTCAGGAGACGCAGATGAAGGAACAGCAAGTTTTACAATGACTGACGGTTCCCTCACCAACAAGAACGGTGACATATTCTTTGTTAACAATACAGTTGCAACAATAGATCTGGAAAATGTTGAGATTACAAATGAAGACTCTGATGGAGTATTTCTCAGGGCAGAAGCTGCCGGATGGGGCACTGAAGGATCTAATGGAGGAAATGTAACATTAAACGCAAAGGACCAGTCAATTGACGGCGATATAATAGTTGATGATGTTTCAACCCTGAATCTATATCTGATAGATGGTTCTACATTAAATGGTGCTATAAATACTTCAGGTGAAGCAGGAGCTGTATATGTAGAACTAAGCAGTGATTCGATTTGGACACTTACAGGAGATTCATATATAACAAGTTTAACATGTGATAATGACTCCATAAATCTTAACGGATATACACTTAATGTAGACGGACAGGAGTATACAAGTGGAACAGAAAGCACTGGTTCTGCAGTAGAGGCAAATGTCAGCGAAAGCAGTGGAAATGGTGGCGGAGATATGCCAGGCGGAGAACCACCAAGTGGAGGCATGCCAGAAGGTGAGCCACCTGCAAAACCAGATTGATAGAAATTGCATATTTGTAGAGTCTGACCTTTTCGGTTTTGAGGAAAAATGTAATATTAAAAGGGTCAGAGTGAAAAATATTTGTCGACACCCCTTAACTCTTTGTCCCATAAATGATACACATCAACCCCATTCTGTGTTATAATATCCTTATCGCAGAAGGCTTTTATTATGGGGAAAGGGGCAAATGCGAATGAGGGGTGAAAATCAAAAACTCAAGCTATTATACCTAGCTAAAATAATGCAGGAGCAGACAGACGATACACACGCACTAACCATGCCTCAGATCATTGAGGAACTGGGCAGGTACGGCATTGACGCCCAGCGGAAGAGCGTGTATGACGATCTGGATGCTCTTGATTTTTTTGGAATTGAGATCATCCGAGACAAGATCGGCTTCAGGACATATTACCACTGTGGCAGCCGTGACTTCGAGATTGCCGAGCTGAAGATCCTGGTAGATGCAATCCAGTCCTCGAAGTTCATATCCGAGAAGAAAACCGAGGAACTGATCACCAAGCTTGAGAAATCCCTCAGCATCTACGACGCCAGGCTCCTGAACCGCGAAGTCAAGGTGACAGGCCGTGTGAAGAACATGAACGAAAGCATCTACTATACCATCGATGCCATCCACACAGCCATAAGCGAGAATAAAGCCATAGAATTCAAATACTTCAGCTGGAACATAAAAGGCGAAGAAGAGTACAGAAGAGACGGCGCCAGCTACCAGGTAAGTCCGTGGGCGCTTCATTTTGATGACGAGAGATACTACCTCATCGGATACGACCACGAGAAAAAGGAAATGCACCATTTCCGGGTAGATAAGATGCGTGGTGTTGAGGTAACAGCTTCCAAACGGAAAGGGAAATCAGAGTTCAGCCGGCAGGACAAGGCAAAGTACAACGAGCAGTACTTCCGTATGTACGGTGGTGATGTCCAGACCGTCACCCTGAAATGCAGGAACTCCATGGCAAATGTCATCTACGACCAATTCGGCCATGATGTACACCTGATTCCTGTAGACGACGACCACTTTACCGTGAAAGTCAGCGTGGCAGTAAGCAGTCAGTTCCTGTCCTGGGTAATCGCCCTGGAGGGAGAAGCCCAGATTGCCGGACCAGAGAGCGTGAAGAAGCAGATGCGGGTACTGTTGGAGAAGAAATTCGTGGAGGAATGACATGATTGTATACAGTGGACTTAAAAAGGATTTTCTTGCAAGTGTCGAGAGGGATACGATAGCCATAGAAATCGAACAGAAAATCCTCGAAAAAATGAATAAGCACACACCAAAAAGTGAGTTCAGGTCCTGGGAAAACTCTCTGTCGTACATGTACAAGGTTCTTAATGACAGCGAAATTCCTGAGGATGCAGGT
>CACZRU010000391.1 GCA_902783605.1 uncultured Lachnospiraceae bacterium | reverse complement strand
CTCATTGAGTGGAAGCTGGATCCATGTGATGTAAAGGAAGGCATGAGATACATGACCACTGGCTTTGCGGCAAAGAAGGCTGCGACTATGGATGTTCAGGCTGATGATAAATCTGATGATGCCGGACAAAATGGTTCTCAGGGAACGGCTCAGACGGCTCAAATAGAGTACTTCAACTATGTTATCTTCTACAGAGATTACAACAAAAATGATATCATCAATCTTCCGCTTGTGAAGGACAACGAACGCATTTCCTATAAGGCGCTCCGTAACTACCTTCATGATCTGGCGCGAAATGACAAAAATATGATAGTCCAGATCTTTGACCGTAAGGGCGAGTATCAGAGATTCATTGCGGACTATGGTCTGTACGAAAGCCATTGGGAGATAATCCGTGGTATCAACAAAACTGAGGGACATGTAAGAACATATTTTGAGACTAACTATAAGACCACTCGTCGTGTTATCGAGGACCTGCTGATTGAGGAGATAATCGAGAAGGCTTATCAGGCAAAAACAGACAGGGAATCGGATAAGACAGAGAGCACAGTATCACTTCTTATGACTATTCAGGAGGAGCTGAAGAGTCTTGCTGAGAAGAAGAGGGATATTCAGAGATATGACCATGAAAAGGAATTGGTTCAGCTGCTTATAGACAGAATTCAGTCTTTTATGGAATTGTACAAGGAACAGGAGCAGACTGCTCAGCAGTGCGGAAGAGTTCTTGTGACACTGCAGGCTGAGAAGGCTTCAAGAGAAGATAAGACTAACGAACTTTCCAGCAAAGTGACTGAGCTGGAGAAGAAACTTAAGATGTCCAGAGAGCTTGTTGAGATATACAAGATTTACAAAGAGATAGAAGAACTTGAAAAAAGAGATGAGCTTATCAATAAAAAGAATGCTGGGCTCACAAAACTGGAGTCTGACATTGATATGCAGGATAAGGCATATCGTGAAAAGCTTGCAGTTACAGATTTTATTGAACTAAAGAAGGCAAGTGCTGAGCTTGAAGCTCTTAAGAAGGATAAGAGCGAAGTGCCAAAGGATGCTCAGGATATCTACACTGTTACAGCAAATATCCGTGACAGAATGGATAAGAAGCTGGCAGAGATTGATGAAAGACTTATTCCAATAGCTGAGTCTTTGAAGGAAACAGATGATAAGCTGGCTATGCAGTTAAAGAGAAAGGCTGAGGCTGAGACGGAGATAGCTGTCACTTCAAGTCGGCAGGATTATATAGACAGTGATATAGCAGAATGTAATAAGGAACTGTCACTATTAAAGGATGATGTTGACTATGCACTGATGATGGATCCTTCGAAGTCTATTAAGGATGAAACTGCAAAATATAAGGAGCAGGAGAGGCTGCTTACTGAACTGGAGGAGCAGCTGGATACACTGACGGATTCTGCTTCAGTTTGTCAGGAAAGGCTGAATCATGAGAAAAATGAGAGCAGTGAGATAAAGGGTCGTCTTTCAACTCTTGAAGAAAGAGTAGAAGAGTTTAGAGATATAAAGGATAAGTTCCGTTCAATCTGCAGCATTTATGCAGATGATGCAAATGCAGAGGCAGAGCTGGTTGAGCAGAAGCTGCAGGACAGACTTAGTGGTCTGGTTATCAAGATCTACGAGCTGAAAAAGAATATGGAGGCTCTTGAAAAGAGGGAGAAGGATATAAGATCTGGTCGTCTTATCGAGCCTACTGAGTCGGTGGAGAAGGTTATTGATTATATCTTCACTAGACACAGCATGCAGGCTATGTACGGAATGGATTATATCTCTGCACTTTCAGAGGATAAGAAGCAGGAAATATTGGAAAAGGTTCCAGGACTTCCATACGGTATTGTCGTAGAAAATATGCCTAAGCTTCTGGAGGATCAGGGACTTAAGGAGTTGGATATAGATTCAGAGGTGGTTCTATATGGCAGGGAACTATTGGATGATGCAGGAATTCTCTTAGGCGACGGAGTTGAGGTGATTAGAAGAGAGAGAGAATTCTTTATGGAACCTCGATTCCTGGATCAGAAGCTGAGACTTCTTGGTGCAGATATGGATGATCTTCAGGAAGATATCAGAAACAGCGAAAATATGCTGGAGACTCTTCAGGAGGATATGGAGTTTGTAAGATCATATAGAGAAAGGGGCTATGCAACAGCAGAAGCTGATTATGAAGAAGCAAGAAAAACTCTGGCTTCTGTAGAAGAAGATATTGCAAAGCTCATAGAAGAACTAAGCAGTATAGAACGAAAGCAGAATCAGACAAAGAATCAGATAGAAGATACACATCACAGGATGAAGGTGATGGATGCAGAACTGATAAATCTCAGTAAGGCGGTATCTATTCAGGATAAGATAAGTGAGCTTACCCGTGTAAAGGATGGGCTGAAGCGAGATAAGAAGAGACTGGAATCAGTCCTTGAAGAAGCGACAGGAGAGACGAGAAGTTTGGAGATGAAATCTCTCGAGCTTAAATCTGTTCAGGAGGGGCTGAGTAACGAGAAGCTGGAACTTGAGCATAAATGGGACAATAAATATGCCGTTTATTATATCGAGGGAACTCCATTTCCACCGTTAGATATGGACGAGCTGGAACTGGAAAAAGCTTTCGAGAAAGCTCTTGGTTCATCTGGCGAAAGCAGAATGTCTCTGGAGAAGGAAAAGCTTCTTGAGGAAACTCTGAAGGGAACAATAGAAAGAATAACAAAGAATATAGAAAAACTGGGAGTTGACATAACTCTACTCAGAGAAATCGATAAATCTTCAAGAATGACTGCTGTCAGTGAGGAAGTTCTTGATGCCATGAAGAAGGAACTTTCCAGAATGCAGGCAGAGAAAAGTGTGCTGGAGAAGGAGCTTTCGAGCGTTGAAACTGAGAAGGCAAGGCTTGAAGGTAGTATCGAGTATGCAAGGAACAGACTTGGCACTGAGTATGGTGATGAGGCGTTGCGTAAGCTGGAGAATCTGGGAAGCGGTGGTGGACTAGAAGACAGCAGCAGGGCTCTTGAGGAGCAGAAGGTTATCTCAAGACAGGCCGAGGAAGAACTGTACAGTGCAAGAAAAGATCTGGAAAAATTGGAAAGAACATCCAGAGGAAATGATGATCTTATCAAGCTGGCAGCCAGGATAGTGGAATCCAATCAGATATCTGTGGAAGGACTGGAACCTCTAGATAGTCAGGATATACTGGATACCATTTCCACGGACTTCGATAATCTTATTCTTAAGTATGACAAGATTTCTAAGTCCATAGACAGAGCTAAGGCTGATATGCTGAAGGTTAAGATGAGTGTTTATGATACTCTCACAACCATGAATGTGCTGGAGCTGGCTATGTCGATCCGTGAGGATGTGGTAATACCGGACAGCAGAAAGGATGCAGAGCAGCTGCTTAAGAGACTTGGGGATGTGGTTGGTATTATCCTTCTTGAGAGGGATCGTATCGAGAAGAGTCTCACCAGCATGCAGCAGCTGAAGGACAGCTTCGTGGATCAGTGTGTGGAGCGTTGTCTGGATGTTCGTTCTGAGCTAGACAAGCTGACTAAGCTTTCGGAAATCACTATGGGTGATGAGAAGGTTCAGATGATAAGACTCACCATTCCATATGTGAAGGATGAATTTATCAAGGACCGAATGGCTGAATATATCGACAATATAGTTGCAGAAGTAGATAAGAAGGAAAATGAATCTGAGAGGCAGAAGTTCCTTGGACAGAACCTGTCCATGAAGAAACTGTTCTCTGTAATAGTAACTGATATGTCTAAGATAAGACTGATGCTTTATAAGCGTGAAAGGATCAGAGAGCAGAGCAGGTATCTGAGATATGAGGAAGCGGTAGGAAGTACCGGGCAGTCCCAGGGTATCTACATACAGTTCCTTATCTCAATAATTAATTATATAGCTGGAATGTACGCGGTGGCAGACAGCACTAGCAGGGCGAAGACTTTGTTTATAGATAACCCATTTGGTGCTGCAAAGGATATCTATATCTGGGAGCCGATCTTCAGTCTTCTGGCT
>CACZRU010000390.1 GCA_902783605.1 uncultured Lachnospiraceae bacterium | reverse complement strand
TATATTCGATTATATTCAATCACGAGGGGGACAAATTAATGAGGAAAAATAGAAAACTGATGTGTCTGCTTCTCGCTGGACTTCTATCGCTGTCTGCCTGTGGCAAGAAGAATACAGAGGTTACTGATTACGGTGTTATTCAAAGCAGTGAATCTAGTGATGAATCAAATAGTAACTCAGAAAACTCAGATAGTTCAGAAGCTTCAGAACAGACTTCTGGTGTTAAGGACAGCTCAGGAAAAACTCTCAGCGAAATGCTGGGTGGAACAGATCTTAGCTATCAGAGTGATTTCAGCATCGATGGAAAACCATCAGAAATAAATGTTGGCTACCATGTCAATGAAGCTGACTACCTGTCAGTCTATAATGTGGAACCACTTACTCAGGAAAGTGTAAAGGAAGATGAGATTGTAAAAAGTTTTTTCGGCGACTCTGGCACTGCTATCAACTCTAGCGACAGACAATACCTGAATGCTGAAAAGGGAGATTCCCGTGCAATAGTTTATTGCTGTCAGGCTGTTTCATATCGTAACGGCGCAGACTATAATGCATTCTCTCAGACACATGAAGCCTGGGTTGATGAAGCTACATATTATATTCACACATATGAAGGCAAATATAATAACATTGATTATCAGCTCATGATTTCATACAGCCAGATTTATAACGAATTAGTTATGGGCTTTTACCCTATTAAATACAGCGACTTGACCGGAAGTGAGGAACTGGATTCAATTACCGCATCCAGCCCTGACGGAAACCTTTATATCTATAGTTCCGGCTTACAGACTATTAATCTGGAGCAGGAATTTGCAGACAGACCAAACGAATGTACACTTTCAGATGAAGAGCTTAATAAATTTGTTACTGATACCCTCGAAAAGAATCTGCAGATTTCTTTCCCTTCAGAAGGAATATCATTTTATTCAAATATGTATGATATAGTAATGCCTGAAGGTACAGAGCCTCAAAAGAACGAAATAATCTTCTTAAACGAAGCTAAATCCCGTGATGGTGATCTCTCCGGTGCTGTTAGAAATGGTTATGATGCATCAATAATGTTTGATCTTTGTGGTCAAAAGGTAATGATGGATACCAAGCAGATTGATGATGAAGAAGCTTATGATGTAATGGGCAACTCCATCTCAATAAATAATAGTGGTATTCTTGGTTTTAATCTTTTAGCTAGATATGACTTCAAAGGTAAAGCAGCCGATTCAGCATATATTCTGAGTTTCTCAGAAGCCATGGATAAATTTGTTGAAGCAGCTCCTGCTAATCTCACATCTGACAACATTAAACTAGCTGAAGATAAAATCAAATTCGATCAGATAGAGCTGGTTTACTTCCCAGTTGAAGCAGCAGATGGAAGCATACAGCTAACACCTGCCTGGTCTCTCGAAGCTGAGAATGGTAAAAGACAGACAATTGTAAGAGTTCTAATAAATGCAACTGATGGAAGCTACATTACTGCTCTTAATGAACGAGAGGATTAAGGTTTACATAACTCTCCTCCTTGTAAAATTTTCATTTTCATGGTAAGGTATAATAGCGGATGATCATTTTCATCCGCTGTTTTTCTGATGTATTTTTGATAGATTAACTCTGTATGCTATAAACTGGAGGCTAATTATCAAAAACAGCATCTATATATCAAATCAAATATCGAGAGTTATTTTTTCTGGAGTTTTCTAACTCTCATTAAAGCTATCTCTCAGATTTTAGAAAGGTGAGGAAAGATTTATGAAGAAAGCGGCAAATATAAGCTTCATCAAAGCCGTACTTACTGTACTCATTGTAGCTTCAGCAATTTCATTTGCATCAATTAATGCAGAGGCTGCCGGATGGGGAAAAGAAGGTGACAAATGGTTCTACTCCTATGAAGACGGCACCCGTTACAAGAATCAGTGGGTTTACGAAAATGGCTGGTATTACTTTGGAGATGACACATACATGGTAACCGGTCTTCAGACTGTTCAAACTCACACCTACTACTTCTGCGAATCTGATCATGGTTCATGGAAAAAGGGACGAATGATGACAGGCTGGCAG
>CACZRU010000389.1 GCA_902783605.1 uncultured Lachnospiraceae bacterium | reverse complement strand
TCTATTATCTTGTCTATTATCTTGTCTATTATCTTGTCTGTTATCTTGTCTGTTATCCTATCTCTTTAGCTCCGGATGCTTCTCATAATATAATCTCTTATCCTCATACATCCGCTCGTCTGCAAGCCTAAGAGCCTGTCTGACATTTGTACTATCATCAACTTGACACATTCCTATAGCAAAGCTTACATGGTCATACTTTTCAGAAGCCTTTCTAAGCTCTTCAGCCCGCATAGCTAAATCCTCTTCAGTAATGCCTAATACAATAATCGTGAATTCATCTCCACCAGCCCTGAAGATTTCTTCAGTTTCAAATACCTCCTCAAGAGCCTTTGCAGCATCCTTTAATAAGGTATCACCAGCGCTATGTCCGTAGTCATCATTTACTCGTTTCAAACCATTCAGGTCAGCAAAGATAACTCCAACACTTTTTTTGCCACTTGTATCATCACTCAGCTTATCAACATAGTTATTCATCTCATTTCGATTCATAACACCTGTAAGCATATCCTTTGAACTGAGAACCTTCAGCCTGTCCATGAGGAGATAATTACTTATCTCTGATGCAATAATCGAGGCTATTGTTTCAAAGGTTTCTTTTATTGTTGTAGCCTTTTTTATATCATAATTAATTGCCCAGATATAGCCAAGAAGCATATCCCTGAACTTAAGTGGGAACAGTACTATATTCTTTCCATGAGCTGACGAGAAGGAATCATACCAGATAGGATTTCTCTCCTTTACGACCTCCATATCCTGCTCGTCCTTTACAACAAGACAGTTGCTGCCAGCAATCATGCCTGCCCAGGAATCTGCAATATCGTAAAATGCGTCATCTACATAATTATTCATCGTTGTAAGTATCGTATCCTTCGCCAAAGCCTCACAGAGTACGGAGCATTTTCGCTCATAGGTATCCATAAGGAAGATACATGTATGCTCAGCATCAAACATATCCCTTATGTCACAGACAACATCTGTCATCATTTCTTTAAAATCTTTATTAACCTTAAGACCCAGACATATTCGGATAACATTTGATGTAGCCTCAGCTGACAGATTGGAAAGCCTTTCCAGATTCGCCTCAAAGTTTATCTCCATAGTATAAGTACAGTAACAGAGAGTTCCCTCTTCTATTTCTTCTTCATAGGCGACTGGCAGGAAAATCATATTGAAATAAACGCCCTGTATTCTGTCTGGAGAAGCATAAGAATTCATACACTTTTTTTCTACTGCCGCCTTATAACAATAATCCTCGAAGTTAAGATCCCTTGTCAGATAATCAGTATACTCACTGTTTGGCGTGAACTTCTGAATCAGAAGTTCAGCCCCTGGAGCAGGATGTTCTATCGAATCGATATAAGTTTTATTACCACAAACAATACGAAACTTTCCGCGCTTGCCATCGCCAAGATTTTCGACTGATACAACGCAGGTCATGGCCCCAAAGCCATCTACATACTTTTGTAAATCCATAAGCATCACCCCAACATCTATAACACAAACAGATAAAACACATATCCACATATAAAATTATCTATATAATAATAATTCTATATATAAAACCCCTATATGTAATTTTAACATAAATGAATAAATAGGGACAGGTCCAAAATGCACATTTTTGTACCAAATGAACCTGTCCCAAAAAACTCTTAATACTTATACAAGAGCAACCACTATAGTTCCCATAGCGATGAAAAACGCCCCCAAGAGACTTGCTCCTATGATATTTCTATTTGTTCTTATTGGATCATAGTATCCGTACTCCCCCGACTGAGAGACAAATATTTCTCTGACTTCTCCAGCCCTTGGATTTCCACGGTTTGAAAACGAGTTATTGGTTACCCTTCTCATCTCTCCGTTATACCAATATTCATAAACCGGAGAGAGCCTCGCAGGAACACTATGTCCCGTTCTAGGACTTCTGAGTTCAATACAGGTCGCCTGTACCGGAACAGTAAATTTCTTCTTTGAAGAATTCCCAGATATGATACTTCCGACGATAATAATTAAACCGATAGCTATACTGATAAATGGAAGCGCCATATTTCCTGCTGTTTCAAAAGATTCTTTCATGCTTGCACTTCCGATCAGATTAAAAATACCCCAGGCCAGTAAACCTATTCCACATAGACCAGCAACAACCGGGATATATGACACTCCGTGCCCATTCTTAATATCCTTTACCAAAACCTTAATTCCAACATATGAAAACATCACTCCTGCTATAACTCCAATCAGCCAGCCCAAATCCATCTTCGCAGCAACTATTAAAGCAATAGCAAGAACTAATATCCCTATCATCTCAGGGCCATTTAGATATCCCTGCGCCGGACCTACTCGAGGGTATTTCTGATTAACCTGCTGTTCCTGAGGCTGCTGGTTATTTATACCATAAGTCTGATTATACATCTGCTGCGACTGCATTCCACTCTGTTGTCCATTCATCTGCTGGACCTTCATATCATATTCGCGGAGTCTCTCTTCCTTAAGCTGTGGGGTAATACGACCTGCACTTACCTGCATATCTAACAGCCTTTCAACATCATCCCTGCTCATCTGAAAATTTAACATACTTTCCACCTTTGTACTTTTTTATCTTATTTCCTGTTTATATTCTTTGCCGAAATCATAAACAACACTCGAATTATATAACAAATGAAAATCAAAAATCATTAAATATTTATTAATTATTCTTATTTTGTCTAAATATATAATACTCATCTATTTAAGATCCTTCGCTGCGCTCAGGATGACAAAGCATATTTTATCTTTCTTTAAAACCATCTAACAATAAAACAGCCCCGCAAACCTTACGATCTGCGGAGCTGTTGATTATTTATTTTGCCTATGTGTATTCACACTTAGTCTTACTCTGACTTAGTCTTACTCTGACTTAGTCTTACTCTGACTTAGTTCCATCATAGAGATCTACGAGACCCTGAAGGTGAGCAAATCTCTTCTTGGAGTTCTCTTCAGCCATAGCGAACAGCTTCTCAGCCTTTTCCTTGTTAACCTTCTGAAGTGCTGTGTAACGAGCTTCTCCAGCGAGGAATTCCTGATAAGGAACTGTTGCAGCCTTAGAATCAAGAGTGAACTTCTTGTCAGCATCAGGATTGAATCTGAACAGGTTCCAGTATCCAGCATCTACTGCCTTCTTCTCCTCAGCCATAGCCTTGCTCATACCAACACGGATTCTGTGGTTGATACATGGAGCGTAAGC
>CACZRU010000388.1 GCA_902783605.1 uncultured Lachnospiraceae bacterium | reverse complement strand
GACATATAAATCGACATATAAATCGACATATAAATCAACATATAAATCGACGACTTCTAAACAAAAAACTATCATGGTTATAGTTCATATAACATAGTAAACTGTTTCATTATTATCATAATAAATGAAATTTATATGATGATTTATTTATATCATGTTTAAAAAAATATCTCTTCCTTACTTTTTTTATACTATTCCTCGTGTTCTAGCATATTTTTTACTCACCAAGATGCGAGATAAGCTCTATCAATTCGTCTGCATGTTCTATCTCACATACCTTATGTCTTAGCTTTGCACTATTATATAACCCTTCCGTATACCAGGCAACATGCTTTCTCATCTCTCTGACGCCGATGTATTCCCCCTTTTCCTCCAGCATCAGCGTTATGTGACGCATGATCATATCTCGTATCTCGTCCAGTTCCGGCCTTGGTGGAACTCGGTCCAGCCCCATTTCCAGACCAGCCTTAATCTCTCTGAAAATCCATGGGTTTCCCTTCGCAGCCCTGGCTATCATGAAGCTGTCACAGCCGGTTTCTTCCTTCATTCGGAGGACATCCTCCGCTGTTCTGAGGTCACCGTTACCTATAACCGGTATCGATACTGCCTCCTTAACAGCCTTGATCACCGACCAGTCAGCTTTTCCAGAGTAATACTGTTCTCTGGTTCTGCCATGAACAGCAACCGCCGCAGCACCACCCCGTTCAGCCGCCTGAGCTATCTCTGGTGCATTTATTCTGTCAGCCGAGAATCCTGCACGAATCTTGACTGTTACAGGGATTATTCTTTTACTTTCTGATCCAACGGACGAAGAATTTTCAGATGATGACGAATTTCCAGATGATGAAGGAGTTCCAGATAATGAAGGAGTTTCAGGTAATAAAGGATTCACACTCCTTACGATTGCCCTGACGATTTCCTCCACCAATTCCGGTTTCTTCATCAGCGCAGAGCCTTCGCCGTTATTAACAATCTTTGGAACTGGGCAACCCATATTAATGTCGATGAAGTCAAAATCTTTTGGTTCAATCGCTAATTCTCTTCTATTCTTCTTAGCAGGTCTCATTTCCTGTGAATCGTCTGGATTACCATCTTGTAATTCTACTTGTAATTCATCTTGATCTTTCGCTTGAAATTCATCTTGGGATAAATTCTGCGGAATATATTTACGACCAAGTATCCTCGCAGCCTCTTCAGCCATTATCTCCGGATCACTTCCAAAAAGCTGAACGCCCACTGGCCTTTCCCTTTCGTCCGTCTTCAGCAGGATATCAGTCTTCGGGCTCCCATAATAAAGTCCTTTGGCAGATACCATTTCCGTCACCATTATATCTGCGCCCTGCTCCTTACATAAAATACGAAAAGGCAGGTCTGTTACGCCTGCCATTGGTCCAAGAAATATTTTGTTTTGGAACATTTCGTTATTCATAAGATTCTTCGCTTTGCTCAGAGGCTCACTGTTTATCGTATATAATCCTTAGTCCATGAAGAGTCAACTCCGGATCATAGACATCGATTGCATCTGTGGCATCGGAAATCATCTTTCCAAGTCCACCGGTTGCTACAACCTTTATGTCTGAAAGTCCAGCTTCCTTCTTCATTCTATTGATTATGTATTCTGTCTGACCGATGTATCCGTAGTAGATACCTGCCTGCATGCTGGATACTGTATCCTTGCCAAGAATTGTATCCACCTTCTGGATTTCAACTTCAGGAAGCTTTGCAGTTCCTGTCCAGAGTGCATTAGCAGCAAGTCTGATTCCTGGTGAAGTAACACCCGCAGCAAATGTACCATCTCCCAGTACAAGATCGTGGGTTGTTGCAGTTCCAAAATCTACTACTATAACAGGACCACCATACATTTCGTAAGCAGCCACTGCATCTACAAGTCTGTCAGCACCAAGCTCCTTTGGATTAGGGATAGCAAGTCTTATTCCGGACTTGATTCCAGGCGCTACAATAAGTGGATTAACATCGAAGTACTTGATAATACCACTAGTGAGCGAATGCATGATATTTGGTACAACTGAGGAAATGATAACGCTGTCTATCTTAGCATCTTTAATTTCAGAATTATCTCCATTTACCTGAAGCCACTGTCTCAGGAACACTCCATACTCGTCTGAAGTACGGGAAGTCTTGGTTATCATTCGGAACTGTCTAACGAGTTTTTCTCCGTCAAAAAGTCCTATTGTAATATTGGTATTTCCTGCATCGATTGCAAATAACATGATTCCATTCCTCTTGAAATATTTATATTTAAAATTTCTGTTTTAATATTTCTGCTCTAAAATATCTAATATTAGATTTTTATTTTATAATATCTATTTTGGATTTCTATATATATTATTAGCTATCCCATGAAGAAAGTCTTGTAATACTCTTCCAGCTGTTCAAAGAGTTCTCTCTTCTCACGCTGCATCTGAGCTACCTTGAGTCCGCTTCCTATTTCGTCATAGTAGTAATCAGCTTCATCATAATCTGTAGCAATATTCAGGTTTCCTTCATCGTCAAAGAACAGATACAGCTCTCCGCCAATGTCCTCAGTGAAGATTACCATCGCAACCTGGATTTCGTCCTGAATCTTCTTTGGAAGGTTATTATATTTTGGATTGAAGTAGAACTTCTCAGTATAACTGGAAGCACTGCATAATATCTGTTCTGCTGTCATGAATTATTCCTT
>CACZRU010000387.1 GCA_902783605.1 uncultured Lachnospiraceae bacterium | reverse complement strand
GAGAGGTCCTGGACAGAATGAGATCGACTTCCATTATGCAAAGCCAATCAAGGCTGCAGATCAGATGACTACCTTCAAGATGGTAGTGGCTACTGTTGCAGATAGAAATGGGCTATATGCTGATTTCTCTCCAATGCCACTTTCAGATAAACCTGGAAATGGCTATCATATTAATATTTTTGCTCAGGACAGTGAAGGAAATGATGTTGTTAAATATGCAGCAGCAGGTATCCTTTCTAAGATTAAGGATATCACAATATTCCTGAACCCTACTGACGCATCATATAACAGATTCGGATATGGTACTGCCCCTGACAAGGTAAATTGGTCCAATGAGGGTGGTTCTGAACTTATGACCATTGATGAGGTTTCCGGAAAGACTAAGGTGGAGCTTCGTTCACCGGATGCTCTCAGTAATCCTTATCTTGCTTATGCACTGCTTATCTATGCTGGACTGTATGGTATAGAGAATAAACTGAACCTTCCAGATGAGCTGGAAGAGGAACTGGCGCTTCTTCCTAAGTCTAGAAAAGAAGCAAGAACTATGGCAGAGAAGAGTGATTTTGTTAAGAATATTCTGCCAAAATCTATTATTGATAAATATTTGAATTAGTTTGTAGATAAGGGTTCCAGATAGTTTGTTATGAAAGAAAGTTCGCAGAATAGATACTCAGTACTTATAGTATCTTCCTCGGAACAATTTAATATGGCTGCTAAAAAAGTCCTTCCTGAAAAGAAGTTCGACACTATAGAAATCAGGAAAAGTGCGTCTCAGGCAAGGCGTGAGCTTCTTATGCGTGACTATGATGTGGTGCTGATCAATGCTCCACTTCAGGATGGCATGGGAACTGATTTTGTTATGGATATTGTTGAAAAGAGCAGTGCTGGAGTTATTTTTGCCGTGCCAAATGAGATATATGGAAATGTTAATGATCATTTTATTGAGTATGGCGTTCTGACGGTTCCGAAGCCGGTGAAAAAGGATGAGCTTGAGAGAATGATCAAGCTTCTTACGGCTATGAATGACCGACTCAGAAAGACTCAGAAGAAGCTACGTGTTCTGACAGAAAAGATGGATGAGCTTAAAGTGATGAGCCGTGCAAAGCTGATGCTGGTTGAAAAGGGGATGACAGAAGCAGAGGCCCATGAATACATTCTCCGTGAAGCCATGAACCGAGGCCTGACCAAGAAACAGGTGGCACAGAATATTATTGATGATTAAGGCTGAAAACAAATAAAGATATAAAAAGATAATCCGTGTAAATATGTGTAAATGTATTGACAGGATTATTTTTTTTGAATAAAGTGGGTTTTTGAATAAAGCAGTTTTTAAGAAAGATAAAATGATGAAGACAATATATAAATCAGTTGAAGGGAAAAATAAAATACTTGAGCTTTATGATAGTCAGTTGGCAAGACTGGGGGTTCCGTATAAGGACATCTTTGTGGATACTACATTTGGGAAAACTCATTTAGTTGAGACAGGAATGCCTAGTAATGTTTCCGGCAAGCTGATGCAGAGATGTAAGGCACCTACACTTGTTATGGCTGCAGAAAAGGACTGTCTGTTCCCTGGTGAAAGATTAATCAGGAGGGCGCAGGAGATAATACCTAACTGTACCACTTATCTGATAAAGGGACGGGGACATCTGCATTATATGACAGACGAAGAAAAAGAGATGATCAGGACTTTTCTGAAATAGTGAATTATAATTATGCATTCAACAAGTTATGTTTTCAATATGTTATGCATTCAACATGTCATTCTGAGCGAAGCGAAGAATCTTTAAAAAGGGTTAACAAGGATATGAAATATAACATAGATAAAGAATTAAAAAGCATTTCAATCTACAGCGGTTCAATGGTTGGGCGTCTATATCCTCTGGTGAATATTGGCTATAGACTAAATAAATGCTGGTCCGACCGAGTGGTTAGAGTTAGTAAGATAACTACGCCTGGATATCAGGGGGTGAAAATACCAACACTTATCTTTGAGCCTAAAAACATTCTAGACGTTAGTGAGAAACTTCCATGTATCATGTTCTTTCATGGTGGTGGTTTTCTGATGAGTGCGTCGGGAGCTCATTACATGATAGCAAAATGGTACGCCTATAAGCTGAATTGTAAAGTGATCATGCCGGACTATAGACTTATGCCTAAATACACATATCCTGTTGCGATTGAAGATTGTTATGCAACATATAATTGGGGATTAAAAAATGCAGAAAAACTGGGCATTGACAAAGATAATATTTTTGTAACAGGAGATAGTGCTGGCGGTAATATTGCCGCTTCAGTCGTGGCGATGTTGCATGAAAGAATTCTAAAAGATAGAAATCTAAAAGAAAGAGGTGAGCCTCTCCCTAAAGGAGTACTTCTTATTTATCCGGTTATTGATAAGAGGATGATCACAGAATCCATGAAGAGATTTACTGATACACCTATATGGGATTCTCATTGCAACAAACTGCTGTGGGAAATGTATCTCAAGAATCAGGATCCTGAGCAGGCTAAGTTTGCTTCTATCGCTGAGCTTGAATCCCTGGACTTTTTCCCAGATACCTATATTGAAGTAGCTGAGTTTGACTGCCTTCACGATGAAGGAATAGCATTTGCCCAGAGGCTAAAGAAAGAAGGTGTTGCCACCGAATTGCACGACATTAAGGGAGCCTGCCACGGTTACGAGGCTGCAACAAAAAGTTCTATAGTACATAGTTGTATGAAACACCGGATTGACTGGATAAGAAAAATTGAAAAAAATAAAAAAAATAATTGACAATCGTGTTTCACGAGAGTACAATGCATAACAGTAAAAGACAAAGGCGTCTTAGAGAGTAATCTCTAAGGCGCCTTTTTGCGCGTAGTACGAGCAATGCACATATGTATATTGCGAGGACTGCGACATGAAATAAGTTGTGTAACAACTTATGAAGGCTAAATCACATAAAGTAATTAAAGTAATGAATTACAAGGAGGATATAAAAATGGCAAAGACAAATGTACCTGAACTTTTCGGATCAAAGGTTTTTGATGACAGAGTAATGAGAGCTAGACTTTCAGATGAGGTTTATTCATCACTCAAGAAGACCATTGACGAGAATGTTAGACTTGATGATGCTGTAGCAGATGCAGTAGCAGAGGAGATGAAGAATTGGGCAATCGAAAATGGGGCAACTCATTTT
>CACZRU010000386.1 GCA_902783605.1 uncultured Lachnospiraceae bacterium | reverse complement strand
CTTGGAATTCTTCACTATATTCAATTCCATAAAATCCAGCAGCTCCATTGGTCTTGAATAATAATATCCCTGGAAGCTCTGAACCTTGTATTTCTTCAGTATTTCCTTCATACCCTCTGTTTCAATACCTTCAACACAGACTTTTGCGCCAAAGGTCGAAGCAACATTTACGAAGTTTTGAATCAGTTCTCTTTCCAGCTCATCCTCTTCAATTCTTCGTACAAAGATACGATCAATCTTAATAATATCGAACGGCAGATTCTTGATTACTCCAATCGACGAGAAGCCCGTTCCAAAATCATCAAGTGCAATCTTTATGCCATGGCCACGAAGATTGACAACAACATTCTTAAGAAGATCCATATCAAGAAGCCTGCACCTCTCAGTAATTTCCAGACAGAGATGCTCTGGTGGGAAATCAGCCTGTCTGACTACTTCAAGGACCATATCAACAAAGTCTGGCTTTTCCATCTGGGTATAGGACAGATTTACATTGATCATGAATTCTGGATTAGTCTTAAGAATAATCTTAGCAGACTCTATTGCAGTCTGAAGAATCCATTTTCCAAGATCAGGGAATAACGGATCCCTTTCAAGCATCGGAATAAAATGATCCGGCGGAACCACCCCATATTTATCATTCTTCCAACGAAGCAATGCCTCAGCTCCTATAAGCTTCTCATTCTGCGAATCAACAACCGGCTGATACAGAAGATAGAAGCCCTTATAGTTATTCATGATAGAACCACGAATCTCATGAAGTTTCTCAAGTCTGTGTCTATTCTCATCATTTAGGTTATTATAAAATTCAAAGAGATCCCCCTGCTGTCTGACCTTACTCTCTCCATAGGCAAAGTTAAGGCATGAATAAATTGTCTGCTCGTCTATACCAAAGTTATCAACCGTGATATGTCCGGCATTTAAATCAAGGATAATACTCTTTTCATTTACAACAAATTCATTTCGACAATAAGTTCTCAGCGCTTCATACCTAGACCTGATTTCTTCAGGTCCGAAGGTATAGCTTATAACTGCAAACTTAGTTCCGTCAAGCCTGTATAATCTTCCCGTATTACCTACATACTCATAAAGATGACGGGCAAATTGCTGAAGAATACTGTTACCAAAATGATATCCATAGATTTCGTTGAACTCAGAAAACTTGCTTATTCCGACAAGCGTTATCTCCATCGGCTGTTCTTTTCGCATATTGGTATTAATATCTTCAAGGAAACCATAATGGTTCCGCAGTCCCGTAAGTGTATCTACCTGAGACTGTATTCCATGGTTTCTGATAGTACCTACAAAGTATTCAGGTTCATCCTGCTCATCCTTAATCACAATGCCCTGACAGGTGCAGACATCATACTCACCATTTATCTTGCGAGCCCTGTACTGCATATCATGAGAACTGTCTAATCCAGCAAATATGCTTTCTATTCCGGCATGATATATTTCCTTATCCTCAGGGTGAATTCTCTGTTCCCAAATATCTCCTGCAGCATACATATATTCTGAAGGAAGGCCAAAGGTCTCAACAGCAGAACTTGACCATCTGGAGAAATCATATCTCATATCACAAAGATAAACATACAAATCCTCGGCAACAATAGAAAATGCTTTAAACAGCAGGTCCACCTTTTTCCTTCTCTCATCAGGAATCATTTTTACAATATTCCCTTTTTTAGCATATATGGCCTGATTTGTCTCTTTTGCCTTAAGCTCAGACTTATTCTCATACATCAATGCATCTGCTCTTTCAAACACATCATTAATGCTCTTGTCAAGTTCAATTCTGAATGCTGACTCACCAACAGCAACTATCGGCGTCTTTCCACTTAGAATATTCCCTTCTGCAATTCCCTTAAAACGATGAATTACATTTTTTCTTTCTGAATAATCTTCGCCCATTAAAATGGCAACAAACTCATCACCGCCAATTCTGAAAACAGGACTATGCCTGAAGGTATTACATATCAGTTTGCAGGAAGCCTTAATCAGTTCATCACCTGCACTATGGCCCTGAGTATCATTTGTAGTCTTAAGACCATTTACATCAAAGACCGCCATCGCAAACTTGGTAACCTCTCCAGATTTAATCTTCTCATGAAGTATATCCAGTTGTTCCGTGTAGGCATGTTTATTTCTAATACCAGTTAGTTCATCACGGCGGGCCATCTCCATAGCCCTTGACTTTTCTTCCTGCGTTTTTAGATTATCTTCCTGTTCCTTAAGTCTGGCACGAACCTCTTTATCTACATTTATAACACCGATGATAAAATAGTCCTGATCTTCACTTGCACCACGAATAAGGCGCAGAGTATGATATACCGGCTCTCCCTCAATCATAAGCCGATACTCTATCTTGGTCATCTCACCCTTTTTAAGCTGAGCAACCATCTTGTCCTTCTGAAATTCCTCCAGGAAAATATGAAGATCCTCCTCATATATAACCTTCTTTGCATCTCTTATAACATTTACAAAGAAATCCTCGCCCTTCGGTTCCAGCTTCAGCGAACTATATCCAGGATTGTTGGAATACCAGTAATATTCATTTGTAGTAGCATCAACATAATAGACACTGGTATACTCTCTAAGAAGCGCTTCAGCTATTTTGTTGAAAATACCATTCTTCTCCATTCAATCATCCCCTAAATAGTTTTATCCCCCAAGGATAGTTAGAGTCATTATAGCAAAAATACTATGTAAATCATATAGTAAATAGCATTTTAAAAGCTTTTAAAAGCTCAAAAATCAGTCTATTGCTACTTATGTCTCGGAATCATAACAGAAAGTCCAAATGATTCATCATTCGATTCAGCTTTTATCAGTCCATCGTACTCTTCAACAGAATTCCTAATATTGCGAAGTCCAAAACCATGTCTTTCAGTATCCTTCTTCGAGGTATAACCGGAAGTCATGAAAAGCTTCTCCACATCCACCTTTTTCTCAGCGGAGTTAGAAATCTTCACAATGAAGAACTTCTCTGTTCTCTTGATATTCATGCTTACCCAAGGATTATCTTCTATCTTGCTTGAGGCCTCTATTGCGTTGTCAAGTGCATTAGCAAATATACTGCACACATCCATCGGTTTCATATGAAGGCCTCCGTCGATAACACCATCCGTGGTAAATGTAATTCCCAGCTCTTTCATCTTATCAGCCTTCATGGCCACAATACAGTCCAGCATTTCATCACCTGTGATGATAGCCGGAGAAAGTGCCTTCACATTTCCAAGGAGCTGTTTAAGATGCTGACTCGCCTCTTCAGTTTTTCCTTCATCCAGCATCATATTTGTAAGTGAAAGATTATTGATAATATCATGCCTGAACGCTCTTGTCTCAGTCTGTGTTCTCTTATACTGTTCTATATATTCCAGCTCAGCATTCAGGTATGTTTCCTGATATTCATTTTTATCTCTCAGATTTTTCTCTGCCGCATTCATAACCAGAAGCACTGGTGCAAAACATCCAAGAACCGGAAGAAGCGCTCCAAATATATGGCTGAGCATATTATATTCCTTTGCCACATCTTCAGACCTAAATGGAAGAACTGGTACAATGGCAAATATCACCAGCCATACAATAAAGAGAATTCGGTCTCTTACTCTTACAATATATACCCTCTTCTTCTTATAGTATCCAAAATATAAAATCAATAGCAATGTTAGAGTCAGCACAAATGAACAGATGGTGTATGTAAGATTAAACTTTACCGCCTCCCAGCTTCCGGCAGAGTAAAATGCGACCATCAGATAATCAAAATCTCCACCTTTCAGATACACCATGCTGTATTCAAGAATATAATCCACATAAACCACATATAAGAATAAGCATATAAGAGACTCCACCGCTCTTAGGAATTTCTTTTCCTTATAAACAACCAGATAGAATATAAATGCGTAAACGAATATGATTGCATTTAATACCAGCCTGAAAATGCTGACAAACGCCATAAACGATTCATATTGTTCATCTAGTAGATTAATCTCAGATGCCGTTTCACCAAGCTGTTCCATCATCTGGTACATTTCAGGATTAATTGCTTTAATGATTATATCACTAAATACTAATGCTACTATCTGAAGAACAATTATTCCAAGGGTGGCAATCAGCATCTTTCTGGAGATCACCACATACCTTCCAAGGAAACAGGCTGCCACCAGAACAATAACGATCATCGCCATCATGAAGTCTATATCTGACAGTCCTGTCGCCACATAACTAAGTATATTTTTTGTGTCCATTTATTTCTCCTAAAAAGCTGAATTCTCCACATAAGCATATAGAGCTTCCTTCAGAGGCTTAACATTTGCACGGCTCACAGGAAGATTTATCTCTCCCTCCTCTGATTCCATAAGAACGCCTGACTTCACCAGTTTCTTTACCTTAGCCAGAGATATCAGATAGCCTCTGTGAATTCTGAAGAAACCGTCATTCTTCAGCTGTTCCTCAAAATCGCCAATATTATATCTCACCAGATGTTCTCCATCAGTTGTATAAATCATTACATACTGATTCTGCGCCTCAAAGTAGATGAGATCCGCCACATTTATTAGAAGTTCTTCTCCATCTTCCTTGATCAACAGCTGTCTTTTGCTGGTGTTCTTATCCATTACGAACCTCAAAACCTCGCGGAGCTTATCCTCCTGCACAGGTTTAGTAAGATAACGAAGCGCATTCACCTCGTATCCCTCTAGGGCATACTCAACATGTCCCGTCAGGAACACAATGTATATACTGTCGCTTCTCTCCCTCAGCTTCTTCGCAAGAGTAATTCCATCCATTGCCGGCATCTCAATATCCAGGAACAGCACATCATAAGGATTTCTGTCAAATGCCTCCAGAAGCTTCCTTCCATCTGAATATGCATCTACGATCACATCCAGACTTCCAGCCAGCTTATCAATCATCTCCCTCGCCTGCTCACGGAATTTCTCCTCATCATCACAAACTGCAATTCTCATACTTTTCTCCTCCT
>CACZRU010000385.1 GCA_902783605.1 uncultured Lachnospiraceae bacterium | reverse complement strand
TGAGTAATGAGATATTCCTCAAATTCTTCATGCACCTCGTCAGAAACAGCCTCTCCATTCTTTGTATCCAGAGTAAATCTCAGAAAACCTGTCTCTGAAGAATTTACCTTGTCATTTCTATTTAGGAATTTATAAAGAACCTGAAGCTTGTCAAAGTTAACGAGGAAGGCTCCCTTACCCTCATTTCTTTCACCAATAATCTTCTTAATCTTTGACAGGTCATTATTATCCCTGCTCTCTTCATCAGAATCTTTCGCATTCCCCTTTTTCTCGTAAAATGAGTATCCATGCTTTCCATTCTGTTTAACAATATAGAGAGCCTTATCTGCATATCTAAAGAGCTCATCAAAATCATTTCCTTCTATAGGAACTCTGACCGCTCCAATAGAAGTACCCAGTGGAATCTGCATATCGTCGCCCATGTATTCCTTTGCAGATCTGACAATCTCTTTATTCATAAACTTTGTAAATTTTTCGATTACATCTTCATCCAATGTATTCTTAATGAATGCAACAAACTCATCTCCACCAAGACGGCCAACTATATCTTCTTCGCTGGTTCCCTCCTTAAGAAGCTCAGCAAACCTGATAAGGATTCTATCACCCATATCATGTCCATAAAGATCATTTACAAGCTTAAAGCTGTCCAGGTCGATCATAAGAAGGACACCCGTCTCCTCACGGCAAACAGCCTTCAGTCTTTTCTCTGAACCGGCTTTATTTAGAATACCCGTCATTGGATCCGTGAAGATTTCCTTCTGCAGACCACGAATACTAGAGGTTCTTCTAGATATAGAAACAAAGAGCCATACAACATAGAGCATCATCATGAAAATAACTATGTATAAATATAGTTTGAAATGAATTTTCTCATACTTCATCTTAATCTTAACTATATTTTCAACCTGCTCCTTCTCAACCTCGCCAGTATTTTCATTTATTGCCATAATATGCAGTTTATAATTGCCACCCGGAAGATTTGTGAAGGTAAGCGGCGTGATATCACTCTGATTTGCGTACATACCCTCATCCTGGAAACCAGATTCACTTTCCAGCCTGTAAAAGATAAGAGGATTGGAAAGAGAATAATTATTTACAGCTATATTAAATTCCACACGCCCTGTAACCGAATTTATCAGCCAGTCACCATTTACCTTGGTGGCTTTTGAATCGCCGTAAACAATAGATTTAAGCTGAAGCTGGTAGTCACCTCCAAGAACATCATAATCATTTAAAGATATCCTTCTAACTCCACTGGTACAGCAGAGATACATATCTGTATCGTCAACAACATTCCATGAATTGGCTGTAAATGGAGTATCCAGTCCCCAGCTCTTATCCAGAAGTGTACATGTATATTCATCATCTGTAAGAAGGTTGTCCTCACTTACAATATATATTCCTGCACTTGATGTAATCCAGCAATTTCCATCTTTCATCACCTGAACATCGTAGTTATTTGAATATGGAAAATTATCCAGCCTCTTAATTATCTCTCCATCGTCATAGTAAAGAGCATTACTTGTAACATAGAGATATCCATTTCCACAAGGAACTATCCTAAGTACAACAGAGGTGAAAAGTCCCTGTTCTTTTCCTATATGACCAATAACCTTATCGTCCTTGATTATATATATACCATCACCATCAGAACCAGCCAGGATGCTTCCATCCTCTCTTTCAACCATGGTAAGAATATATTGATTATTCAGGCCTTCTTCTATTCCAAGAAGAGAATCAACTCTTCCATTTTTAAGAAAAGCAAGGCCAACATTTCCTGCTATAAGCATTCTTCCGTCAGAAAGTTCAAGAGCCCCTCTGAAGCGCATTCCCTTAAGCTTATCATTTTCTTTACTTATCGCTTTTGCAGTATTTCCATCCTTGGAAATGCACACTAGGCCGGCTTCGCCATAAGTACTGATCCACAGATTTCCTATGCTGTCCTGATATATCTGCCTAACACGGGAAGTAAGTAGTTCAGGTACATCATCATAAAAATCCTTATACAAGATTTTATTAGTATCCAGATTCAGCACATAGAGTCCATGGTCAGTTCCCACATACAAAAGATTATCAGCCTTGAAGAGAGCATTTACTACATCCTCTCCAAGCTCCACTCTTCGGTTGATATCCTCAAATGGAGTTTCTGAATATTTGACCACTCCATGTTTTGATGATGCAAACCAGATATTTCCCTGACTGTCAACACAGCAGTCACTTACCGAACCCTGATAATCTGAAGAAGCCATATTTACAAAATGCCCTGTATTGACATTTAGATATCCCATTCCATCCTCACCACCAATGAAGATACTGTCTTTTGCCTCATCAAACACTATAACATTGGAAGAGCTGACTGCCTCAACATATGTTGTGTTCTTATGTTTAAGCTGATTTCCATCAACCTCAAAAATTTCAACCAGATTGGTACTGGTTCCAACATAGAGTATATTATTCTTTCTTGTGTATGCAGCATTCCTAAACTTGGAATCATCTGCATTGTCCAAAGCCTCATCACTATCTTCTTCATTTTCAATTTTTGAAATAATCTTGTCATCCTGAAGTACGAATAGAACACCGGCATTGGTAACACCAACCATAGCTCCATCACCAATACTGCAGAAGGACTGAGTATAATATGTATCCTCCAGATCCGTGTAGCTTGATACCACTCCTTCTTTAGTAATCTTGGCTACAGAAAGAACCGTTCCTATGTATATATTTCCAAATGAATCTTCTCCTATACTCCTGATTGAATCTGCTTCAAGGCCATTATCAGTGCTATAAAAAGTGGTAGACATATCCTGTGGATCATAGCAGCATACTCCGCTCTCATTCGTTCCAATCCACAGTCTCCCTTGAGAATCCACCTTAAGAACCATAACAGTTTTGATTTTCTCATCGATGTCCGCTTCTTCAAATTTAATTCCATCATAAATATATAGACCTGAATATGTACCAACCCAGATGAATCCATCATTGGTCTGAGCAACTGCGTTTGTCTCTGCGGCCTTTATACCATCCTCAGAACCAAACTGCGTTATTTCATACTCCGACTCATTTACCTTCTCAGCTTCTGAAAGCTCAATTTCATCTCCTGTTTTACTTACAGATTCCACTGAATTATTATCAATATTATTATCAATATTATTATCAATATTGTAATCCTTATTATATTCAGTTTTGTTCTGATTTGGCTCAGCACTAACAACTGCCTTCTGAGCAAACGAAAGTCCAACAGCAAGAAAAAGTACAGCAATTCCCTTATCAATATTGGACCATCTCTTTCGTTTTTTCTTTAAAAATCTGACTTCTTCTGCATCCACAAGAGCCTGCCCCAAAAACAGACTTATCACCATATCCGGCAGACCTATGAAACACTCCGCCAGAAAAGCTGACATAACTTTGCCCATTCCTTTTTCTCGAAGCATATAAACAAGACTGTCGCCCCAGTTATTAAGAGGAAAGCCATACCATACCTCAGTAATATATATAGTTCTAAGAACAGCAATAAAAAGTCCCGTGAACAGCGCAAGAGACACAACCGAAAGCATATCGTCTCTTCTGTTTTTAGGAATAAGAAAACCTATAACAATTGCAATAATAAATCCAAATGTGTCATGAGAAAGATACCCCCCTGTCATGATGAAGGTAAGGGAAGCAGAGATAAGACTGGTTATTATACCTGCAACAGGACCAAACTGAATAGAAACAGCTACCGTCCCTATGCTGTCCAGAAACAGTGGTGCTCCTGTCTCAAAAGCAACCATCCTTAACACAAAATTAAGCACAATTGCTCCGAGAATATTCATCACACTGTAGCGATTAACTTTAAAAATGCACCGTTGTTTCAGGAAATCCCTTGCATTTTTTCTAATTTTTGCTAACTCATTCTTTTTATTCATAATCACAAAGCTTTTCTTTAATCTATTTCTTTATTTTATCTCTTTATTCTTTTTCAGTATTCACTATCTTATTTATTTTCTTATTTTTTTATCTTTTTCTTTATACTGTCATTCACAGCAGCAAGACCTAAACTTCCTGCAAATCCAACTACAAATGTGATTACCGACTTAATTACTATTTCTGCAGTAAGTGGTTCTACAAACCAGTTTGGTCCTGGTTTATTATAGGTATGCAGTATATCTGCTGTTATCCCTCCAATAAGGGTATGTAACAGCATAATTACAAGTGTATGTCTTCCTATCCAGGAAAATGCTTTCTCTCCAGTCTTGGAAAGTGCAATCAGCCTTGCCAAAGTAAAGAGAACAAACCCACCAATAAAGATCTGAATCACAAAAAAGACACCTGTAATACAGCCCTTATCACCCAGTCCACTCTTATAAATATCATCTGAGCCACAGAATCTAAATATTGCATAATGAATTACTGCAGCCACCACCATAATAAGGCTTGAAACACCAAGGTTAATTTTTTCAAGTTTTTCCAGCACCTGGCATTTCTTTAAAATAGTTCCCAGCATCATTATTCCTGCATAGAGAGGAGCAAGCTGAAGGCTCCAGGAAAGTGGTGGGATAATTACATATAGAATCACTCCTAAAACAAGAAGAATGGTTGTAACCCCAATACTTTTAGCTGTAATATCAGATGATTTTTCTGATATATCTTTTGATGCATTATTAGATAATTTGTCACCTGTAAATCTAATAGCTATAAAGAAAACTATTGTGGCAAATGACAACGCCCATATGAACCATACGGCTGAAATATTTCTAGATAATTGTCCGCCTGTATATTCCGGAAGAATTTTTTCCATAAGCTCTGGTCTAAGATATGTCTGAAGAAAGTCCCCAATCCAGACCTTCATAGAGTAATCCTCGTACATAAGAAGATAATATGGTCCAAAACATATAAGTAGTACCAGTGTTACAATAAGTGAAGGCAGGGAAACCTTTTTGAGTCTTTTCCCTAGTCCTGCCAAAAATGAACCTTCAATATCCTTGGAAAAGTAACCAGCAAAAAACATAAACAGTGGCATGGAGAGATATATCATCTCTCTTACCACCAGATCAAACATACTATCATGATGTCTGTATATCAAATGAAAAACAGCAACTGATAAGATCATCATACTTTTCATAATATCTATTAAGTTGCTGCGCTTTGATTTTTCTTCCATTCGACTGTCTTATTATCCTCTTCCAAATCTTTCTGCTAAATTATTATTTCAAATTTTATTTCTGAATTATTTTTCAACTTTCAACTTTTACTGCTGTCCGAAATAATCGAATACCAGCATCGTGACATCATCAAACTGCTCTGCCCCATGTACAAAGTCATTCATATCATTTGTAACGCTTTCAAGAAGTTCTTTTCCTGATGTTTCAGGT
>CACZRU010000384.1 GCA_902783605.1 uncultured Lachnospiraceae bacterium | reverse complement strand
TTCTTGGGGATGTGATGACATATTCTCTCTTAGAGTCATCGAAGTAACCAAATTTCATGTAGTTTTCCTTCCCTTTCTTTAGTTTTTATTATAGTTTTTTTGATAGTGTATTAACGGTTTTAGTGTTAAACCGTCACAGGTAATTTGATTATATTATAAATAAGTATAAAACTCAATGATAAAGAAAAAAGATAGATAAAAAATATAAAAAAAAAGATAAATAAAAAAACTTGCATTGAAGCTCTGTTTTGCTTAGACTATTTCTTGCAATTTGAAAGATATTATATTTCGCTGGAGTCTTATGCAACAGATGGTTCGTCCGATTATAATACATTGGGGGCATTGGGGACCAGTGTAAATTATGGTGTTATTTCATATGTTGATGGTGATATATGGAATCATATTTATGATTTAAATAAAGATGGTGCTCCGGATATAGAGATAGATGGAGTTGGTAAATCTGAAGAATTTACGCTTAAAAAGACGGAGAATTGTAGCGTAAAGGAATCAAAGATAACTATTAATCTTACTGAAGAAGGAGAAACAGCAAATAGATAATTACAAATAGAAAATTGTTAGTAAAAATAACAAAATAGCTTGTTCTTTTGTATATCTGGTTTACATTTATTATCTTGTGATATAAAATGTTTCACAAGACTAATTTGAAGATGGAGGTTAGAAAAATGATTCAAGACGATTGCATTTTTTGTAAGCTTGCGAATGGAGTATTTCCTACAAATAAGTTATATGAAGATGATGATTTTACTGTGATCCTTGATGCTAGTCCAGCTAATAAGGGACATGCTCTTATTCTTCCAAAACAGCACTACGCAAATCTGTTTGAAATAGACGATGAGGTAAGCAGCAAAGTCCTTCCTCTTGCAAAGAAGGTTGCGACTGCTCTTAAAGAGGAACTTGGATGTGATGGAATAAATGTTGTGCAGAACAACGGACCATCAGCAGGACAGACTGTATTTCATTTCCATGTTCATGTGATTCCAAGATATGATTCAGATGAGTTTGAGATTGGCTGGCCACAGGGTGAACCTGATGCTGCTGAGCAGGAAGAACTTGCAAAGAAACTGGCTGCAAGATTTTAGCAAGATTATAAATACAAATTTAATCATTTTATAAGTCGTGGAGGAGTGAATATGGCTTATTCATCAGAATTAAAGAAATATAAAGAGAAGGACGTAATCTTACTTAAAGCGGGAAGATACACAGCAACTATAGCACCATTTCTAGGAAGTAATATAATATCCATGATGGATGTGGAGAATGATATCAGCTTCTTCAGGAAGGATGAAAGCCTTTCTATTGAGGAACTTAAAGCGAGTGCAGAGGTATATGGGTTTCCTACACTGCTCTATCCTAACAGACTGAAGGATGGAATGCTTAAAACCTCCGATGGGGAATATGTATTTCCTATAGTCGATATTGAAGGACATAATGCACTTCATGGTTTCCTTCACAAGAGAGAGCATAGCGTTGTGGATATGCGAGTTGAGGGAGATGTAGCAATAGCGAGAACTGAGTATGTTTATAATGAGAAGGATCCCTTCTTCGAGACATTTCCAGTAAGCTTTAGGGCTGAGTATACCTTCAAGCTTTCTGATGAGGGCATGCACTTTGAGTTTACGCTTACAAATACTTCACAGAAGCAGCTTCCATTTGGAGTTTGCAATCATACAACCATGAATGGTCCATTTACAACAAATGGAGATGAGATGGAAACTCGTCTATTCGTAACGATTGGAGATAAGTGGCCGCTTAACCAGAGGAATCTGCCAACCTGTGATTTTATATCGCTGGATAATCATGATAGACAGTATCTGACTGGTTCGATGATTCCTGTAAAGCATATCATCAATAACGATGTATATAACTGTGAGACCTATGAGGTTGACGGGCTTCCATTTAGAGGTGCGATTATAACTGATCTTGAAACTGGAAATGAGATTCGTTATGAGGTGGATGATAACTTTAAGTTCTGGGTTATCTGGAATGATGGTGGTGAGAAGGGTTACTTCTGTCCGGAGCCTTCGACATGGATGATCGATGCACCGAACCTTCCGCTCCCTGGCGAGGAGTCAGGCTACGAAGAACTGCTTCCTGGAATGAGCAAGACGGTCAGGGAACATATTTATAGCAAGATAAAGTAAATGATAATGAAATTGTGAATAAAAATTAAGAAATAAAATGGGTATATATCAATGTGATATGTACCCATTTTGTGTATTTCAGCTATTATAAAAGATCAAGAGATATTAGTGCTTTTAAGTTATAAATGGTAATAGTTTTATTATATTGGGGCGCGCTTTTTTGTTAGTGACAAAGTGAGGAATATATTATATAATGCTTTCTTGGAACTTTAATACAAATATAAACAGAAGAAAATAATATTTTAGGTAATTTAATTGGTAACAAAACACAGATGTAAAGAGCTGTTATATATTTGTAAAAATATAAAAAACTAGGAGAAAAGGATAATGGAACGCAGATTTTTTACTTCAGAGTCAGTTACGGAAGGACATCCAGATAAGATTTGCGATCAGATTTCTGACGCAATTCTTGATGAATTAATTAAACAGGATCCAAACAGCCGTGTGGCCTGTGAAACAACATGTACAACAGGACTTGTCATGGTAATGGGAGAGATAACAACAAATGCATATGTCGACATCCAGAAGATTGTAAGAGATACAGTCAGAGAAATTGGTTACGACAGAGCTAAATATGGTTTTGACGCAGATACTTGTGGAGTTATGACTGCAATCGATGAGCAGTCCGCAGATATTGCGCTGGGAGTTGATAAGGCTCTCGAGGCAAAGGAAAACCAGATGAGCGATGAGGAGATAGAGGCAATTGGTGCCGGCGATCAGGGACTTATGTTCGGATATGCTTCAAATGAGACACCAGAGCTTATGCCATATCCTATCTCAATG
>CACZRU010000383.1 GCA_902783605.1 uncultured Lachnospiraceae bacterium | reverse complement strand
GCTGTTCTTATAATCGCACCAAGGTTGTGAGGATCCTCAATCTCATCAAGGATAATAATAAATGGAGGTTCATGCTTTTGCTTAGCAAGAGCAAATATATCTTCAATCTCCGAATAGTTATAAGCTGTTGTCTGAGCAATAATCCCCTGATGATGACCAGTCTCAGACATGCTGTCCAGTCTCTGCTTCTTAACAAATGAAATAGAAGCACCAGTACCTTTGAGCTTGCTGATGATGTTAGATATTGCATTATCTCGAAGACCATCCTGGATATAGACCTTATCTATAGTCCTTCCAGCACGGATAGCTTCAATTATTGCATTTCTTCCCTCTAGGCGGTTGTTATTAACAGCTTCTTCATTTGAAGTATTTGTAGAAGAATATGCCGAAGTATCAGCAGAATCATCAACAGCAGCTGTACTATTCTTAACACCTGGAGCCGTCTTCTTTGCATCAGTATGAAGCTCGGTCATGTTATTTCCAAATATTTCGTACGCCATTCTTTCTCTCTCTCTTATATGACAATATATAATAGTTGTTACTTAAAGATTCTTCGCTTCGCTCAGAATAACAACGGTTTTTTTACCACCGAATATCAATTTCAAATAAATCATCCAGAAGAATCTTATTTATTACCAATAAAAACTTAGGCAAATAATTGATCTATCGCCTCATTTACTATTTCTCTAAGTCTATCAACTTGTCCTGATAGATATAGGTAACCAAGTACCGCTTCGAATCCTGTAGCTTTCAGGTAACTTTCAAGACTAGCATTCTTTGCTTTTGTATGTGGAGAAGAATTTCTTCCTCTTTTATACACAGACAGCTCGTCATCTGTAAGTTTAACAATATATTCATCAATAAATGCTGATTGAGCATTTGCTGATACTATAGATGTAACTTTCTTGTGATACTTCTCCGGCTGCATATTAGATAATAAAACAAAATGCTTCTTCACCATAAGGTCATATATACTGTCACCAATATACGCCAAAGCAAGTGGAGAATATTTGGATGAAACTTCTCTAGGAGACATAAACTCATCTTCTATCATAGAATCTATACTCTGCGAATCTTTTTCATCAGAATAACCTGAATTATTTACGCTTTCTTCCACTTAGTACCCTCTCTAGTATCTTCTATAATAATACCCATTTCAAGAAGCTGTGCTCTTATTTCGTCAGCTCTTGCAAAGTTTTTTTCTTTCTTTGCAGCTTTTCTCTCAGCGATAAGCGCTTCAATCTGAGCCACTTCATCGTCTGATATTTCTGCCGCCTTTCTCTCAATATGAATACCTAGAACCTTATCGCAAAGCTCAAATAGAATTCTGTATAAGCAATCTGCAAAGTTAGATGATGACTTTTCACTTGTATTGGCATTTGTAAATCTAACTAGTTCAAATATAACAGAAATTGCATCTGCAGTATTCAAATCGTCATCCATAGCCTCATCAAATCTTTCGATGAACTTAGGCATCTCTTCTTCAAGGATCTGCTGTTCATCATCCATAATGAAACGACCATTATTCTTATCAGCGATTTCTTTAAGTTTTTCAGCACCATTTAGAATTCTATCCAGTCCACGGGAAGCATCCTCTATAAGCTCTTTTGAGAAATTAAGTGGTGTTCTGTACTGAGCAGAAAGCATGAAGAAACGAATAACCTGTGGATCATACTGCTGGCAGATATCTCTAACAGTAAAGAAGTTACCAAGAGACTTGGACATCTTGTCACCATTTATACGAAGAAATGCATTGTGCATCCAGTAATTAGCGAACTCAACACCATTTGCAGCTTCACTCTGCGCAATCTCATTTTCATGATGAGGGAATATAAGATCCTCACCACCAGCATGGATATCAATAGTATCACCTACATATTTCTTTGACATGCATGAGCATTCCAAATGCCAGCCTGGTCTTCCTTCTCCCCATGGTGATTCCCAGAAAGGCTCGCCTTCTTTCTTTGGCTTCCAAAGAACAAAGTCAAGAGCATCCTCCTTCTCATCCTCTCCTGTGACCTTAAGAGCATGTGACTCAGCTCTATGTCCAGATTCAAGGTCGTCAATATTCTTATGAGAAAGCTTACCATAAGGCTCAAAGCTTCTTACCTTAAAGTATACAGTACCATTTTTCTCATATGCATGGCCCTTGTCAATAAGCGTCTGCACCATTTCTATCATCTCTGGAATCTCCTGAGTTGCCTGTGGATGAGTTGTAGCAGGTCTTACATTAAGTGCCTCCATATCCTTCTTGCACTCAGCAATATATTTTTCAGAAACTTCACTGGCAGGAATTCCTTCTTCAATTGAACGCTTGATAATCTTATCATCAACATCAGTGAAGTTAGTTACATAATTTACTTCGAAACCCTTGTGTTCAAAGTATCTGCGAAGGGTATCAAAAACAATCATAGGACGGGCATTTCCGATATGAATATAGTCATATACTGTAGGTCCGCAAACATAGATACCTACCTTGCCCTCTTCGATTGGTTTAAAATCTTCTTTTTGTCTTGTTTTAGTGTTAAATATCTTCATAGTT
>CACZRU010000382.1 GCA_902783605.1 uncultured Lachnospiraceae bacterium | reverse complement strand
CCATAATCTGCTGTCCACCACCATGACCGGCACCACCATAGTATTTCGTAGTTCCACCATAAGTAAAGCCAACAGTAGAGTGACTAGTATCACTCCAGGCATAGGTTGCATCTGGCTGAATCCTCTTGGAAACCGATATCATCATGCTCGGGAATCCCAGGGAATCATATCTATATGGATATAGATCAGATACTAGAAGCTTCTTTCCATCTTTTCTACTGTAAGGACTCTGAATATAGAAGTTTTGATCAACATGAGGAGAATTAGACAGTCCGTAGAATGGATAGGTCGTGCTCTTCACCAGATTGCCTCTGATTGAAGCACCTGAGTAAAGACAGATACTTGAAAATCCATCCTGAATAGCACTCATTTTACCGAAATAATCCGACGCGCCACCACCAAATTTTTGAATCAGGTAGTCAGTCTCATCAACCAGAGTGTCGATAGAAATCTTAACATCCGTCTCCACCTTATCATAATTTGTCCTATACTCAGTCTCACCTGTAGTCAGATTATAGACAGGTGTCTGCCCAGTCGCAGTACGAGCCTCCAGTACAAGTTCACCACCGTCAGTGTATGAACCAACTCCTATATATCCACCCTTAACTCTTCTGGTTGATGCATTCTCATACTTAACATCTGAGTAGGTTGTAGTCGATGGAGTTATAGAGCCTGTCGAATCGGAATACTTAGTTGACTTATCAATAAAGCTAAATGAATCCGGATCTGGATTGTCCGTCTTGATATAGAAATAATCATTAAATGGTGGAAGCATCGCAATTATCTGGTAGGAATAATCACCATACTTAACTGAGGTAGAACTGCCTGAACCAGAACCTGAACCTGAAGCACCATTTCCAGTTGATGAAGATGATCTTCCTGCAGCTCCAGAAGCCTTTTTCTTCTCAGTTTCTTCCTTGTCCCAATATCCCTCAGCATTGAACCAGTAATACTCGCCATTTATCCACAGTCCCTGATTTGAAGGATACCAGCCTGAGGAATCCTCAAACCACCAGCCAGTATCATTTCCCTTCCACTGGCCATAATAGCCTTCTTCCCAGGCACCATCGGAACCAAGCCAGCAGCCATCGCGATAACAGTTATATTCCATGTATCCGGACTCAGCAAAATGGTAGCAATAGCCATTTATCCAGAGCCACTGGTCATTTGCATACCAGCCATTATCTTCAAACCACCAGCCATCGCTGTTAACCTTCCACTGCCCATTGGAATATGCAGTGTTCCAGATTCCATCTGGGCCCAGCCAGCATCCATCACGGTACTCTGAATAATCCATGTACCCACTGGATAGGAAGTAGTACCAATAACCGCCAATCTCTGCCCACTGTCCTGCATAGTAGGAACCACCGTTATAGTAATACCAGCCATTTGAATCGCTTCCCCACTGTCCTGCCGCATTACTCTGTATTCCAGTGTAAACAGGGGATATCGCCATGCAAAGTACTGTAGCTATGGCAATTAGTTTTTTCAATGTTTTTCTCATAGGCACACCCTCTCCATGATTAATATTTGTAATCAACTACTTAAGAAAAAAACTTGGTCCCCTAAAAACTTCTAACCTTATCACCCCAAACAATGTACTTTCTTTTGTTCCTCTTAGCCCAAGGAACTCTATGCCTCTATTTTATCACTATTCTAATTAATTCTTCAATTTAAAAAAGATATTTTAAAAAGATATTCCTTCGTAATTTTTAAATAACTAAAACAATTACCTATGATAATTTTCTATGATAACAAAAAGAGCACCGATGATTTCTCACCGATGCTCCTAAAATAAACTATTTTAAATGGGTTTCAATATAAACTTCTATTTCATTATGATGCATAACCGCTTCCGTTGAACCAATACTGTGTTCCATCAATCCACAGATACTGATTTGTTGGGTACCAGCCATTATCCTCATACCACCAGCCGTTTGCATCCTGATGCCATGTACCATGAGTATATGTTGAACTGCATGTACCATCAGCATTTAACCAGCATCCATCACGGTACTCTGAGTAATCCATAAGACCGTTAGCTGTGAAGTAATACCAGTTACCATCAATCTTAAGCCACTGGCTCTTTGGCCACCAACCCTTTGAGTCGATTACATACCATGAGCTTCCGCTTCCTTCCCAGAAGAGAACAGCGTTGTATGTCTGTGTACCATCAGCATTGTACCAATGTCCGTTGAACCACTCATTTGCATGTGTACCTGTCTTAGATCCGATAACAAATGTAGTTGTCTGAGGACCCTGAGGTGAATCAATGTAAGTAGAACCATTGTCTGTTGAATACATAATCTTAGCTACAACTGTAAGTGTTGTACCAACTGCATATCCAAAAGGTGTTGCTGAATATGTAAATGAATCCTTACCACCAGCTGCAAGCTCTTTGTCTGTGTTGTAGAGAGTCTTTGTTGTTCCTGTTACTCTCTTGCCTGTTGCATCATAAACATCAATAACAATCTTTTCCCACTTGTAAAAACTCTGTGTATCATAAACACAAAGTGAACACTTGGTGTTATTCTCGCCTGTGTACTGTGCCTTTCTTGGAACGATTGATGGATAGCTAGCTGCTTCGGCTTTTCCACCTGGAATTAAAACAAGTGAAAGAACAACTGCAAGTGCCATGATAAAACTTAATACTCTTTTTTTCATAATTTCCCCTTTCTTATAAATATTATTGTTTTATCTTTTGTAACGCCAAATATAGATGCGATATCTATACAGTGCATTATCAACACACATCTGTTGCATGAATTTGAAAAAAAATTTTTTTCGCAATTTATGCGCTACAACAAACTATAACCTCACTAATCAAATATTTCAATTGTCTAAATGAACAATTCCATTTGTACAAAGTTACTATTTAATATCATAAATGCCAAAGATTCTTCGCTTTGCTCAAAATGACATGTCCCGAATCACTATCATTCTTTAAATAATTCCTAAAATATACTTTAAAATATATTTATATAATTCTATTTATAATCATACTTCAGCACTGTCACAGAAAGTGGTGGAACATCTATAGTGATAGAATTCTTCATTCTGTCAGCCGGCTCTGCCTTTGCCTTAATAGCTTTCTTTGGTCCCATGTTTCTTCCAAGTCCACCGTACTTCTTGTCGTCTGATGAAAGAATCTCTTTATAGGTTGTGTTGCAAGGAACGCCAATCTTATAATCCTTCCTCTCCACAGGTACGAAATTGCAGATGAACATCAACTGATCATTAGCTGTCTTTCCTCGTCTTACAAATGCAACAATACCACTGTCTGCATCGTCAACCTTGGTCCACTCGAAGCCCATTACCTCGTTATCGTTGAAGTACATCGCATCATACTTGGTATACAGGTGGTTCAGATCCTTTACGAATTCCTGAATTCCCTGATGCATTGGGTTATCCAGAAGGAACCAGTCAAGAGATCTGGCCTCACTCCACTCACGAAGCTGTCCGAACTCCTGTCCCATGAAGAGAAGCTTCTTGCCAGGATGTCCCATCATAAATCCGTATGCTGTACGAAGATTTGCAAACTTATCAAATTCAAGTCCCGGCATCTTGTTCAGCATTGAACACTTCAGGTGTACAACCTCATCATGTGAGATAACAAGTATATAATTCTCTGCATATGTATATGACAGAGAAAATGTCAGTCTGTTGTGATTGAACTTGCGGAAATAAGGATCCAGCTTCATATACTCGAGGAAGTCATTCATCCAGCCCATGTTCCACTTGAAAAGGAAGCCAAGACCATTCATTGATGCAGGAGCTGTTACTCCAGGCCAAGCTGTAGACTCCTCAGCAATCAGGTAAGCACCAGGATTTCTCTTCTCCATTACATCATTGATATTCTGAAGAAGTGCTATAGCTTCAAGATTTTCCTTGCCGCCATCCTTATTTGCTACCCACTCACCATCTCTCTTACCATAGTCAAGGTAAAGCATTGAAGCAACCGCATCAACACGAAGTCCGTCGATATGATACTTCTCAACCCAGAAGAGTGCATTTGAAGTAAGGAAGTTAGCGACCTCATTTCTGCCATAATCAAATATATATGTACCCCAGTCAGGATGCTCGCCCTTTCTCGGATCAGCATTTTCATATAGAGGCATTCCATCGAAACGTCCTAATCCATGAGCATCTCTCGGAAAATGTGCCGGTACCCAGTCAAGTATGACACCGATACCAAGCTTATGCATATGATCTACAAAATAAGCAAAATCTTCCGGTGTTCCATATCTGGAAGTAGGTGCGTAGTAATTTGTTACCTGATAACCCCAGGAACCATCGAAGGGATATTCAGCGATACCCATGAGCTCGATATGTGTATAACCCATATCTACCAGGTAATCACCTATCTCATCAGCATATTCTCTATAGGTATAGAAACCGAAATCTGAATCCTCAATACGCTTCTTCCATGAACCCAGATGACATTCATAGATGGACATAGGCTGCTTCATACGTGCAACTCTGTCTGTCTTCTGACGCTTTGCAATCCACTCATCATCTGTCCATTTGAGCTTTGAGATATCAGCGACAATATTTGCATTATCAGGACGTACCTGATCCTGATTTCCATAAGGATCAGCCTTATAGAGTATATCGCCATAACGTGTAAGTATCTGGAACTTATAAACAGCACCAGGCATTACATCGGGAATAAAGAGCTCATAAACACCCGATACGCTATGTATCTGCATGGGGTTCAATGCTCCATCCCACATATTGAAGTCTCCGACTACAGAAACTCTGCGGGCATCAGGTGCCCATACCGCAAAGTAGGTTCCCTTTACGCCGTCTATCTCCATGGGATGTGCACCCATCTTGTTATAAACATCGTAATTCTTGCCCTCAGCAAAAAGGTATGCATCAAAGTCTGTAAAAAGACCATCAAATGCATAGCAGTCCGCTGTCTCAACAGTAGAACCATCGTAGTACTGTGTCACAAATCTGTAAGCATTTCCCTTGAACTTTTTCTTCGGGAAATATACACCATAGAAGCCTTCTTCGCTAATCTTCTCCATAGGAATGCTGGTCTTACCCTTAGGAGTTTTGATGGAAACGCTCTCTGAATGAGGCTTGTAGCAGGT
>CACZRU010000381.1 GCA_902783605.1 uncultured Lachnospiraceae bacterium | reverse complement strand
CAAGCTTTTCAGAGCTTTTTAATGCGATAATTCCAAGCTTTCCGTCAGGCACCGTGATGAGTTTGCTTTGATCTGGCATATTGTTTTCCTCCGTTTGGGTTCAAATGGGTTATATGATATTTATAGATAAAAGCTTTCTTACCCATTTATCTTTCTCATCTTTCTAATGTCATTTCCGTATACAGGGAAGAGGACATATTTATCAACCAGTCTTGAAACGACTCTGTGAGTATATGACTCTTGAAGTTCACCAAGACCTAGATTGGATGAAATGAGTGTAGATTTATTAGTAAGAATTCTTTTATTTATTATTTCGAAAAACTGGGACCTTACAAATGAATTAACAACCTCAGTTCCCAGGTCATCAATTATCAGAAGATCAGAGCTATATACATAATCGTAAACAGCCTCCAGTGTATCTTTCAGCTTTTCATTTCTGGACATGATGTAGTTGGATAGGACTTCATTGAAAAGCTCATTGCTTGAAAGATATAGAACAGTATGACCTTTATCAAGAAGACTTTTTGCTATACAGTTTGATATAAATGTCTTTCCAAGCCCTGGTCCACCGTATATTAATATATTGTCATGAATCTCATCAAAATTCTCAACAAAATTAATCGATTTATTTAATATTCTTTGGGCATTTTCTCGAGGAGTGAGCTCCATACCCTTAAATGGCTGGTCACTGTACACATCTAAGGAGAAAGTTTCGAAGTTTTCCTTCTCTAAAAGCTGGTGCAGATTGGACCTTTGATACAATTCTTTAATTCGAAGTTCTTTAACACAGGAGCATACCTGGTTGTTTATTTCTCCCCAGTCTTTACAGATAGGGCAGTTATATATTTGGTCTAAATAATCAGCAGGATAGCCGTGTGAAACTAATAGCTCTGTTTTTTTCTCGTTAAGGGCCTTCATCTCACTTCCATAATCAACTGTTTGAGAATCTCCGTTGATACGGTTACTCAGTCTTGCCCTAACCTCTATAAGAGCAATCTCAGAAATCTGGTCATCAATTTCCTTGATTTCAGGAATGGCTTCGTTTATCTCAAGAATTCTGTTTTTGTGTGTTGTTTCGTTATTCAGTCTGATTCTGCTGAGATAGTTTTTTGTATCTATTTTTTCGAGATCTCTAATTATCATTTCCATTTCCCTTCTTTAGATACATCTGTTCTATCTGCATCAGCTGGTCAAGGCTGTCATCGTTCTTGTCAGCATTGCCAGAAGTGCTGGCCTGCTTTCTTCTTTCATGCTGTTCATCAAGTGAAGTGATATCAGAAATAGTATGAACATTGTTCTTATACCAGGAAGTAAGGATTCCATTTACATATGGGAAGGTTGCATCATTTGGCTTCTGCTTGATAGCTCTGTTGCAGGCTTCCAGAATGATTACATCCTCAAATCCGAATTCCTTGGTCCAAACATCTATATACTGCTTTTCAACTGGAGCAGGGGATACACGGTTGGTGATGCCCAGTGACTTGAGAATACGGCTGTAAAGTGTCAGATATCTGTCAGAATATTCTTTGGCATCCTCACGGTTAGTGATTCCCTCTTCAAACCAGTTCTTAGCAACCTTCTCTATATAGTTGAAGTTTGTCTTCTTAATTTCAGCACAGTACTCAAGAAGGTACTCGCAAAGGTCAAATGAGAAGCTGAGCTGGTCTTTTATATAGATGAGAGAGTTAAGCTCCTTTGGGCTGAGAATCCTGTTGCAGTAAGCATTTGCCTCTTGAATCAGGTTTTCAAGCTCAGGGTCTCTCATCTTATTGTTCAGTTCTTCCTGAGTAGGCTGTTTTTTTCTAGGTGCCTTAATCTGAGAGGATTCGTCTTCATATTCAGATTTTTCTTCAGTTTTATTATTATTACTATTAATATTATTACTATTAATATTATTACTATTTCCCAATGCCAGCTTAAAGTCAACCACCTTGAGGTCGGCAGAATAATCATCTTCAGGACGAGGAATGTCCTTCATGATGATTCCGGTTACCTCCTTATTCTCGTTGTAGCAGAGCTTAAGGATTCCCACCTTAATCCAGTATCTGATACCTCTGCAGATATCATTTTCAGTACAGTTCAGATGATCTGCGATGTCACTGACAGTTATCCTTCTCTTAGATGAACAGAGCATAGCAAGATAGAGATAAATCTTGACGAAATCTCCATTCACATCGCTCATGTAATATTCGATAAAATTGTTTGATATATTTGTAAATCCCTCTTCTTCAGAGATGATACTAATCTCACCCATAGTAGTCCGTTAAACCTTTCAGAATAATGTGCATTTGAGAATGATTTTTAACTAGTTTTTACACTTGATTTTTAACTGATTTTTCATGCGCGAATGAATTGTAGCAAAAAGCAAAGTAGAATGCAAATGGGTGAAAGGCACATTTGGGGTGATCTAGCATATGTGGAAAATGTGGATAATGTGGATATAAAAAACAGTGAAAAAAAGAAGTAATAAAATAGGGCATTTCCCGACGAAAATGCCCTGACAATTTGTTGATAAATAAACATGATTAGTTTACATAAAATTGTTTAAAATTTTGTGGATAATGTGGATAACTTATTTTGACAGCAGGTTAATGCCCACAGAATCTATGTTTCCGGCCCCCATAGTTATTAACAAATCATTGTTATTAGAATTTTTTTCAAAATATTTTTCAATACTCTCAAAATCACCAAGATATACTGCATCACATCCCAGTTTTATCATCTCATCGGCGATATCTTTGGATGAAACTGTACCGTCATCAATCTCTCTTGCTGCATAAATATCTGCTAAGAGTACATGATCAGCAGGAGACAGTGCCTTAGCAAAATCCTTAAGGTGAGCTTTTGTTCTGGAATAAGTATGAGGCTGGAATGCAATCCATAGTTCATTTTTAACTACGGCCTTTGCAACTGCAACGGAAGCGCTGATTTCTGTTGGGTGGTGAGCATAGTCATCAATTATAACAGCGCCTTTATCAGTTGTGCCCTTATACTGGAATCTTCTGTCAGCACTGTGGCAGAGTCTGAGACCTTCAACAATATCTTCAAATGGGATTCCAATGTACATAGATGCAGCAATTGCTGAGAGAGAATTTACAGCATTATGCTCGCCAGTTACAGAAAGAGTGATCTCTCCCTTATTTTCTCCATCTATATATAATGTATAGGTTGGCTGACCAAGCTCATTTAGTTTGATATCCTTTGCCTGGAACTTATTATTCTCGCCTTTACCAAAGGTGATGACAGTAATGTTCTTATCTTTTACTGCATCAAGCACCATATCAAGATACTTCATATCACCATTTACTATCAGTGCACCGCCTTCCTGAGTCTTGGTGGCAAAAGTGGCAAATGACTTAGCAATATTATCGATGTTCTTGAAAAAGTCCAGATGATCATTGTCTATATTAAGGATGATACTTGCATAGGCTTTAAATTCATGGTAGCTGTTTGTGTATTCACAGGCCTCAGTAACGAAGTAATCTGAGGAACCAACTCGGATATTTCCATCTATCGCTTCAAGGTGTCCACCAATAGAAATAGTTGGATCAGTCTTAGCCTGAAGCATGATGTGAGCCATCATAGAGGTTGTAGTTGTTTTTCCGTGAGTTCCAGCTACAGCAACAGAGTATTTATAGTTATCCATTACCTGTCCAAGAAACTGAGCTCTAGTAAGGAGCGGGATGTTCATCTCCTGAACCTTCTGGAATTCCTCATTATCTGGATGAATGGCTGCTGTATATACAACAAAGTCGATATCTTCACTTATATTTGAAGCAACCTGTCCGATAAAAACTTTTATTCCAGATTTTTCAAGGTTCCTGGTAGTGTCAGATTCCTTCATATCGGAACCGGATACTGTAAAACCTTCGTTATTAAGTATTTCTGCCAGCCCGCTCATGCTTACTCCGCCTATGCCGATAAAATGAGCGTGACAAGGTTTTTCAAAATCTACTTTATACACTCCAGAATTTGTCTCAGTAATATTTTCAGAATTCATTTTCTTTCCTCTTTCCCATTTGTATTTAGCCTATTCTTTAAAACAATATGTAAAGAATATTGCGTAGAAAATTCCAAATTGTTATTTTATCACATTATGCAAAGGTATTAAACAGTATTTTTGAGGAGTAAAATCTTTTTTTTATAAACTATAAACACTAGAAATACATGTAACATGGATGGACCACTTAATTATATTTAATTTTTTTTAAAAAATCTTGACATTCTAAAGCTATGGCGTACAATTAAAAGAGTCTTTTACTAGAATTTTAAAGATGTTTATATATATCATTGTTAAACTAATATATGAAGATAATATGTAAATAATATGTAAATAATATTTAAAAGGAGAGTATTATTATGGCTAAGAAAGATATCGATTGGGGAAGTCTTGGCTTTGGTTATGTAGAGACTGATGCCAGCTATGTATCACTTTTTAAGGATGGAAAATGGGATGACGGAGTGATTACTCCTGATCATACAATACAGATGAGCGAGTGTGCTTGTGTTCTTCATTATTCACAGTCATGCTTCGAAGGGCTTAAGGCATATGAGACAGAGGATGGACACATCGTAACATTCCGTCCTGACCTCAACGCACAGAGAATGATGGATACATGTGAGAGACTTGAGATGGCTGTATTCCCTAAGGAGAGATTCCTTGACGCAGTTGATAAGGTAGTACTTGCAAATGAGGACTGGGTACCTCCATTTGGTAGTGGTGCTACATTATATATCAGACCATTTATGTTTGGTTCAAATGAAGTAATTGGTGTTAAGCCTGCTGACGAGTATCAGTTCAGAATTCTTACAACACCAGTTGGACCTTACTTCAAGGGAAATGCTAAGGCTATTACAATCCGTATTAGTGATTTCGATAGAGCAGCACCTCACGGAACAGGTCACATCAAGGCGGGACTTAACTATGCTATGTCACTTCATGCTATAGTAGATGCTCATAAGAATGGATTTGATGAGAATCTCTACCTTGATCCTGCAACAAGAACTAAGGTTGAAGAAACTGGTGGAGCAAATGTTATCTTTATTAAGGGTAACAAGTTCATCACTCCTAAGTCAGGAAGCATACTTCCTTCAGTTACAAGAAGATCTCTTGAGGTTGTTGCTAAGGATTAC
This sequence comes from uncultured Lachnospiraceae bacterium, assembly GCA_902783605.1. GTDB lineage: Bacteria > Bacillota > Clostridia > Lachnospirales > Lachnospiraceae > Eubacterium_Q. The sequence goes on along the minus strand of CACZRU010000381.1, from coordinate 7,090 downwards.
CTTGGAATGGAAGTTGAAGAAAGAGAAGTATTCTTTGACGAGGTTCCTTCATTTGATGAGTGTGGTCTCTGCGGTACAGCTGCAGTTATCTCACCAGTTAGAGCTATAAATGATCATGGAAATGAGATTGTATTCCCAGGCAGTGCAAATGGAGAGGTTGGACCTACTATCAAGAAGCTGTATGATACACTTACAGGAATCCAGATGCATAAGATTGAAGGACCTGAAGGCTGGGTACATGTAATAAAGTAAGTTGATTATTTAGATAAATATTTAAATCAATATTTAGATGTATATTTAGATAATAGAAAACAAGTTTAGTTTATTAAAGGTTATTAACATATGATATACTACAGGGTGTCATCGGAAATATCTAATGACACCCTTTTATCTTGTTACCTATATTTTGATACTTTTATTTTGAAGCTTTTATCATGTAATAGGAGTTGATTGATATGTCTCATTTAACTGAATATGTAAGATGGAGAGGCGATATTTCTTTTGAAGAGCGCGCACTTACTATTATAGATAATCTTGTTCTTTGCCAGCTGGGATATCTGGATCTGAAACCAATATAGAATGAAGATACAGAATCCATGACACTTAGAGAAGCAGTAGAAAAGTTAAATGGAAAATTTGACTATAGGCTTGCAGTTTCCAGCGCGGATGATGATGCATTTACAAGGGCATGCGCTGAGTCTATGCGATTTGGAACGCTTAAAATTTCTAATTATGTGGATATTGTGAGCCCGGATTCGAACGAACAGTTTGCAGCTGTAACATTTAGTTTGATAAGATATTTATTTAGAACTTAGAAAGAAAAGAGCCTTCAGCAAAGGATGAGTGTAAACTGATCGGTAATCTGATGCCTGGCAAACATTTTGTTGGTTTTCTTGACAAATTAAAGGGTTCTATTTATTATTGTTACTGAAAATTTCAAGTATATGAATAGAAATGGTTTATCTTCGGTTAAAAAGTCTTTTAAGAAATGGGATTCTGAAAGGGCTTTAAAGACCTTTAAGGAAATATTGTATGAAAAAGATAAATAAAAAAGGAAACTGGAATAGCCCTAAAAGCTATTTGAAAAATATTTCTCTATTAATACTTGTGACTATACTTCTATTGGCGTTGACTGCGTGTGGGGCTGCCACACATACTGTAAAGTCTGAGGATATGGAGATTACTCTTAGTAAAGAGTACAAAAAGTCTACTCTTGCAAATGCAACCTGGTATTATACAAGTCCGGATGGCCTTGCGATGGGCATTAGATCTCTGAAGGACGATGTGGAGAAGAGTGGGCTTGAGGTTGATTCAGCTTCTGACTATGCAGTAGCATATATTAAGGCCAATAGTATTCCTGGTTCTCCATCTGTAAAGAATAAGAATGGATATGTTTACTTTAAATATAATCACAAGGTTTCAGGTACAGAGTATTCTTATCTGACTTGTGTTTATGATAATGATGATGAATATTGGCTTGTAAACTTCGCATGCTACAAGGAGCTTTACAACGAGTATGAGAAGGAATTCTTTGCATCAGCAGATTCTGTTACTTTTGTTGACGAAGAAAAATAATAAGGGTTTACAAGAATTAAAGTAAGAAAGAGATGATGATAGATCATTATTAGGATTTATTACTGATGAAAGATACGGAAAATAAAGGCTCAGAGCTGTTCGTAAGTAGCAGCTCATCTAACAGCTTTGATATTAGAAAATTTGATAAGGATAGATTTCTTCAGAATAGATTTATCCTGTCGGAGCTTGTTAAGAAGGGCATTCGTCTAAAATATAGAAGATCATATCTTGGTATCCTTTGGTCACTTCTTGAACCACTTCTAACTATGATAGTTCTTACTATCGTATTTGGAACGCTTATGGGGGAGAAGACAAAGGATTTTCCTGTTTATATTCTGTCGGGAAGACTTCTTTATGGATTCTTCTCACAGTCTACAACAGCAGCGCTTAAATCAATTAGAGTTAACAGCTCTATCATAAAGAAGGTATATGTGCCGAAACTGCTGTATCCACTTTCTTCAATACTATTTAATTTCATAATTTTCTTAATATCATTGATAGTTCTGGCAATGGTATCTTTGATACTTGGCGTTTTTCCGACTATATACCTGCTCCAGATATTTGTCAGTCTTTTGGTTTTGCTTCTTCTCAGTCTGGGATGTGGACTCATTCTTTCTACGGTTGGAGTGTTTTTCAGGGATATGGAGTATCTGTGGAATGTAGGACTTATGATCATCATGTATACATGTGCTATATTCTACCGTGCGGAAAAGCTTCTTAACAGTAACTGGAGCTTCGTGCTTAAGCTGAATCCGCTGTTCTGTGTGATTGATAACTTCAGGAGTGCGATATTTGGAGAACCTATGAATCTTCATTATCTGCTGTATAGCTTTGGATTCAGTGTGGTTGCAATTCTGATAGGAATACTTGCATTTAAGAAGAACGAAGATAAATTCATTCTTGAGATATAGGAGAATATGGTTTGAGCGAAACTGTATTAAGGGTTGAAGATGTTAGTATGAGATTCAACCTAAGTAAAGAAAAGCATGATTCCCTTAAGGAATATTTCATCGCCATGATGAAGAAGGAACTCGTATTCAATGAGTTCTGGGCTCTCAGTGATGTATCTTTTGAATTAGAGAAGGGCGACCGTCTGGGCATTCTCGGATTTAATGGTGCTGGAAAGTCTACACTTCTTAAGGTTATCGCAGGAGTTTTCAAGCCTACTAAGGGATTGATAGAGAGAAGAGGAGTGCTTGCACCTCTTATTGAACTGGGAGCGGGCTTTGATCCTCAGTATACAGGCTTGGAAAATATTTACCTATATGGTGCATGTCTTGGGTATAGTCATAAATTTATTGATGAAAAAATACAGGAAATTATAGATTTTTCTGAGCTGAAGGACTTTATTGATGTACCACTTAAGAATTATTCATCAGGAATGAAGGCAAGGCTGGGATTTGCTATAGCAACTATAGTTGAACCGGATATACTTATTCTGGATGAGGTTCTTTCGGTTGGAGATGCAAAGTTCAAGAAGAAGAGTGAGGCGAAGTTAAGGTCTCTTCTTGAGAAGGATGTAACTGTACTCTTTGTTTCGCATAATACTGAACAGGTGAGACGACTTTGCAATAAGGCTATAATACTGGAAAAGGGAAAACTAATATACTCAGGCGATGTTGAATCAGTAACAGCGCATTATGAGGAATTGGTTGGCAAGTAGATCATATAATATGAGATTCCTTCATAAATATACTAACGAAGATTCTAACGTTTTTCTTATGATAGATAAACTAAAACTTTTATATCTTTAACAGATATGTTAGAATGATTTAGTTGAAGTATAGTTTTAGTATGAATATTTGGGGGCAGATATGGCATTTCTAGAATTATTAAAGGTTATTGTAATCGGAATCGTTGAGGGCATAACAGAATGGCTGCCTATAAGCAGTACAGGACATATGCTTCTTCTGGACCAGGTAATGAATTTCAAAGCTGATCCGGAATTTAAGGAAATGTTTTTCGTTGTTATTCAGCTTGGTGCAATAATAGCTGTAATCTACATGTACTGGAGCAAGCTGTGGCCGTTCAGAATTGCAACCAGACATAGTGTCTGGGATGATGAACAGTACGAACGCCCAAACAGCAGACAAAGAGATATACGCGGTGATGGCAGAGGGGCTAGAGATTCCCGAGATCATAGAGGCTCTAGAGGCTCTAGTGGCTCTAGTGGCTCTAGTGAAGAAAGACAGCGTAAGATATCTAAGAAGCAGGCACAGGAGCAGGCTCTTTGGAAGAATGAATACAGAATTGGAAGTATAGGTGTGAGCAGGCCAATACTTCTCATGTGGGCAAAAGTCATTGTTGCGACTATTCCAGCTGGAATCATCGGTATATTCCTTGATGACTGGATGGAAAAATATGCACATACACCAGCCGTAATAGCTGTTGCACTTATTGTATATGGTTTACTCTTTGTATTTATAGAAAAAAGAAACGAGAAGAGAAGACCTCGTATAACAAAGCTCAGCCAGCTGACATACCTTGATGCATTAAAGATTGGTCTTTTCCAGTCACTTGCAATAGTACCAGGTACATCAAGATCAGGTGCGACTATTGTTGGTGGACTCACCATGGGGATTTCAAGAAGACTGGCAACAGAATTCTCTTTCTTTATGGGAATACCTATAATGTTTGGGTGGAGTATAGTGAAGCTAATTAAATATGGATTCCACTATTCAGCACTTCAGTTCTTTGAACTGTTAGTAGGACTGATTGTAGCATTTATAGTATCAGTATTTGTTATCAGATTCCTGATCGGATATATTAAGAAGAATGACTTTAAAATATTTGGCTATTACAGAATAGGACTTGGTCTTATAGTAATAATTGTATTTGTGATCAAAGCTATAGTAACAAAATAATATAAAGATAGTAATTGGATAAATAATTTAAAAATAGCTTGATAACAGGAAATGTAATTCAAGAAAAGCATTTCAGGAAAACACTATTCAAGGAAAAGCTATATAAATGATAAGATTGGATAAGTATCTTGCAGATTCGGGTTTTGGAACAAGGAACGAGGTTCGTTCCTTGGTTAAATCCGGATCTGTTTTTGTCAATGAAATATTAATTAAAGATCCGGGATATAAACTGAATCCGGATGCTGACGAAGTGAGCATAAAGGGCAGGAGTGTGGAGTATAGTGAGTTTGAATACTATATGCTTCATAAACCTGCAGGTGTTATTACGGCCTCAAGAGATAAGAACGCTAAAACCGTTGTGGATTTGATAGAGACCAGAAAAAGAAGAGATTTATTTCCGATTGGCCGACTGGACAAGGACACAGAAGGTTTACTTATTATTACCAATGATGGAGCGCTCAGTCACAGACTCTTGTCACCAGGTAGTCATGTAGAGAAAAAATATGCAGCATTTGTGTCTGGAGAAATTCCCGATGACATAGAGACTCATTTTCAAAATGGGATTGATATTGGCGATGAAAAACTGACACTTCCTGCAGGACTTAGAGAGATAACAGATATAGAACAGCTGCTTAGTGAGAAAAATGATTCGTATATTAGAGAACGATATACAGAATGCATTAGTAAAATAGATAGTTCTGAAAATAAGATCCGTATATTTGAGATAACTCTCACTGAGGGACGATATCATGAGATTAAGAGGATGTTTGAGGCTTTAGGAGGAAAGGTTGAGTACCTGAAGAGATACTCCATGGGGCCGATTGAATTGGACCATGAACTTTCTCCTGGAGAATATAGAAAATTAAATGATGAAGAGATGAAAAATCTCTTGACGAGTAAATAAGCTTTGTGTTATTCTAACCATTGCGTTTCTATACGCACTTCTTTTGGTGTGCATTTTCAGTTATCCCAGCTGGTACATCAAAGGTTTACCCTATTACGTATAGAGCCGTTTGATACAAGTTGTATTAACAAGTTGTATTAACAAGTTGTATTAACAAGTTGTATTAACAAGTTGTTTTTAAACTATTGATTAAAAATATTAAATACGGAGGTGGCCGTTCATGCGTGTCAAGATAACTCTCGCTTGTACAGAATGCAAGCAGCGTAATTACAATATGACAAAGGAAAAGAAGCTTCATCCAGACAGAATGGAAACAAAGAAGTATTGTAGATTCTGCAAGAAGCATACTATGCATAAAGAGACTAAATAATCAAAGACTAAATAATCAAAGACTAAATAATCAGAGACTAAATAATCAGAGACTAAGTGATTATTAGTAAAAATATTTATAAAAAATCGTGTAGTGATTGTATAGTAATTGTATAGTGATAAAATATTGAGGTGAAAGAAATGTCAGATAAGAAAGAGACATCACCTGCTCTTAAGAGGAGCTGGTTCCAGGAACTTAAAGCAGAATTTAAGAAGATTTCCTGGCCAGGAAAGTCACAGTTATTTAAGGAGACGACAGTTGTTCTTGCTGTAGCTATTTTTATTGGTCTTCTTATTTCAGTTGTTGATTGGTTACTTAATATGGGTCTACAATTTATTTGGTAGGTGGTGAAGATATGGCAGAAGATAAGAATAAAGATATTGAATCTGCACTTGATACAGCGAAAGAAGCAACAGAAGAAACAACAGAAGAAATAGTATCTGAAAAAATAGTATCTGAAGAAGCTGTTACAGAAGAGGCTGTTACAGAAGAATCTGTAGAGAAAAAAGAAGAACCTCTGCGTCCAAAGTCTTCAAATGTTAAGCAACAGGGAGACGATGATCCTCATTGGTATGTTGTTCATACATATTCAGGTTATGAGGATAAGGTCGTAAGAGATATTCAGAATACTATTAAGAGTCGTCATCTTGAAGATCAGATGTTCGATGTTACAGTTCCTGTTGAGACTATCGTTGAAGATGTGCGCGATAAGAATGGAAATATCGTAAAGAACAAAAAGGGAATTGCGGAGAAGAAGACAAAGACTCGCAAGAAGTTCCCTGGTTATGTTCTTGTGCATATGATAAAGAACGATGTTACTTGGTATGTGGTTCGAAACAGTTTAGGTGTTACTGGTTTCGTTGGTCCAGGATCAGAGCCTGTTCCACTTACAGATATTGAGCTCCTTAAGCTTGGAATTAAAGTTGAGGGACTCAGCATCGATGTTGAACCGGGCGATAATGTCAGAGTTGTTGCTGGTGAGTGGGAGAACTTTGAAGGCGTCGTTAAATCAGTCAATAATTCTAAGAGAACAGTTGTCATTCCATTTGAGATGAGTGGTGGCCGTATGACTGATGTTGAAATTGATATAGATGTTATTCAGAAGAAAGAAGATTAATATATTAGATTAATAGATTAGACTAATAGATTAGATTAATAGATTAGTTTAATTGTTTTAATCATTTGATTAACATCAAATAATAATAAGTTGTTATATATGCTCTTAAACCTGGAGCATTTATATAAGTGGAAGGGGAAGTGCCCCGCGATTTACCACGAGAGGAGGAATAAAAAAATGGCTAAGAAAGTCAAAGGTTACATTAAGTTACAGATACCTGCAGGAAAGGCAACTCCAGCACCACCTGTTGGACCAGCACT
>CACZRU010000380.1 GCA_902783605.1 uncultured Lachnospiraceae bacterium | reverse complement strand
ATAATAATCTTAATGAAATATAGGAAAATGAATAAAATAAGAGGGTAGATGATATGCCAGGAATGATATCAAAAAAATACTATAAAAAGCGTTTGAGTAATCAAAATAAATCATCAGATAAAAAGAAGGAAGAGTCAGATACATCTGTGGAAGATACTGCGAAGGTGGAAGAGGTATGTATTCCGGGCAAGTCCACGAAGCTTGCCTTCTTCAAGCAGTATTACACCTATCAGGCGTTTCTGGAATTACATCCATCTGAAAGGCTTTCGGTGGATGACTGTTTCTCAAAAACAATTCTATACATTATGCGCTGGTTTCGCAGTCGACTAGGCGAGGATGCACTGGAACAGAGAGAAGATACATTGTTCCTGAAAAAGGATTATCCGGATCCTGAGAATTACAAGGATTTTAATCTGGAGGAATCACAAAATATTAACGGATTCAGTTTTATTGATTTTGAATCAGCTTATACAAATAACAAAACAGCATGGCTGGTATGTCTCACGGAACCGGATAACGGCAACGAGAGAAAGGATATTTATGGCCGGACATTTACCACCGAGATATTTGTATATAAGCTGAATGCTTCTGTTGCGCTTGGAATTCGTGAGTCGTGCAGAGAACCTGAAACAAATACAGAAGATGCGTCCGGATACAGACCGGGATTTGTACGGGATATCTTCATCGACAAAGATATTAGTATCTCCGAATATGGAATAGGCAAGGAATACTCATTTTCCACTAAGCCGATCATGCTAAATGGTAAATCCAGCGAAGCTTGTGAAAAACTTTATAAGGAACTGATCGCCTCTGATAATCGACAGATGCCGATACTGCTTGTACCAGAACAGTATTACAAGGATAATAAAACTGAAGTTGATAGAAAAACTCAGAGTCTGCTTGGCTTTACGCATGTAGTGGTTTGGGAGGGTGGTTCGGCTAAGCTTTTTACTCAGATTATGAACGCAGAAGAACTACAAGATGTTGCAGGCGAAGGTCAGCTCATCTTCTATAGAACCACCAATCGGCTGACATTTGCTTCTGATTATTATGAGAGTAACACGGATAATCTTCTTGATGAGATAAAGCGACGGGCACAGAAAGAAACCTGCCGGAAGGCGGTTGATTTTGGAGACTTTGTGTTTAAGCCATCCTGGTGGGAATTTGATAAAAACAAGAATCTGGAAGATGAAAAAATTGACATAGAAGAGCTTTCAAATGCCTATGAGATGGAGATTGCCAAGCTTAAAAATTATATAGACGATTTGAATAGAGATAAGGATGTCCTGCAAAGAAAAATTGATAATCTCGAATCTGAAAATAAGAATCTGGATAAAAGTCAGAATAAGCTGATCGGAGAAATCTGCCGTTACAAAGATCAAAATGAGAAACTGGCCGAACAGATTGAACAGGCTGAAGAAGATACTAGAAGGCTGGAGGCACTGCTCCTTCAGGAGGAAATGATTCGTAAGGGAATACTTACCTCAGAAAAAGAAAGATTTCTTCCGATAATTAACCTGCCACAGGTGACTCCTCAGAAAAAAGATGAATTGATTGCATGGATAGAAAAGTATTATTCAGACACTATCGTAGTTCATCCGAACGCTATAAAGTCATTAAAGTCCGAAAATAGAAACATAGATTGGCACAGGCTATGCATGATGATTCATTATCTATCGGGTTGGACAAAATATATAAATAGTGGGGGAGATATCAGAAAGAAGGATATTGCACAAGAATATGATCCGGAAAAATCAGGCTACAAGGCCGACCGGACAAGCTCCGGGAAGAATGGCGCCATGGAAGTGCATAAAGATAAATATACCATCTCCTATGATGGTAAAGATGTACTCATGGATTTGCATCTTAAGTGTGGAAAAGGCAGTGATGTCAACATGATAAGAGTATACTTCTACTATGATTCCAGTATGAAAAAATCAGTCATAGGATACATGCCGGGACACCTACCAACAAGAGCTTGATCACATTGAGGTGTAGCAAATTGTAATTATTATTGTGAGGACAAAATATGCTTTTTATAAACGCGTGTGTTAGAAAAAATTCAAGAACTAAACGCCTTGCGGATGCCGTCATAGCGAAGGCTGCACAACCGGTCACGGAGGTAAAACTCTGGGAGCTGAACTTTCCTGTGGTTGATGAGGCTTTTCTCGCCAAGAGGGATTCACTCATATACTCTGGGCGGTTTGATGATCCTATGTTTGATCTGGCCAGGCAGTTTGCTGAAGCAGAGGAGATAGTGATAGCAGCACCATTCTGGGACCTTTCATTTCCGGCAGCTCTTAAGCAGTATATAGAGCAGATCAATGTGGTTGGTGTCACATTTATATATACTGATGAAGGGATTCCAAAGGGGCTTTGTAAGGCTGAGAAGCTTACATTCGTCACCACTGCAGGCGGGGGATTCTTCCCTGAGGAGTACGGCTTTGGATATATAAAGTCGCTGGCAGAGAACTTCTATGGGATAAAGACTGTGGAGCTGGTGAGGGTCGCTGGACTGGACATCGTGGGAAATGATGCTGATGAGATTATTGATGCTAAAATTAAAGAGATAAATGGTTGAATATACAGGACTGGAGTTTTATATCCAGTCCTGTTTGCTGTTTGCTGTTTGCTGTTTGCTGTTTGCTGTTTGCGTTTTGCTTTTTTAATTCTGTGGTGGATGAAATTTGGAGGATATAGTATGATAAGATTAGTCATACGAAAGTGAAGAGAAAGGAGGCTCTATGATAAAGAACATTGCAGCTGTTGTTTCCGGTATGGACGAGGAATATCCGTTTCATATTATAAATGGAATTAATGATTTTGCCAGGGGACACGACCTAAATGTCTCTTATTTTGCTGCATTTGGCGGGATAATTGACAGCAAGGATTTTGATTTTGGTGAGTTTAGCATATATGGGCTTCCGGATAGTTCGTCATTTGATGGGGCT
>CACZRU010000379.1 GCA_902783605.1 uncultured Lachnospiraceae bacterium | reverse complement strand
GTTCGTCTTTATGAGAACCTTATTGATGAGGAAAAGGGCAAGCTGAATGAGGATGGTACACTTAACTTTAATCCTAATTCGCTTGAGGTTATTGAACATGCAAAGCTTGAGAAGGCATCTGAAGAACTTCAGGCTGGTGATCATGTTCAGTTTATTCGTAACGGTTACTTCTGTGTTGACAGCAAGGATACTACCGCTGAACACATGGTATTCAACAGAGTAGTAGGACTTAAGAGTTCATATAAACCTTCATAATAAAAAATGATAAAATAGCTAAATATGATAAATATGGTTTGTTTATTTGATCGGTCCATATTATTTCATTTGAATTATGAAGTGTAGATTACTTGGAGATTTATTATTACATGATGAACAAGAATTATGTGCTTGAAAATATAAAAGACTTTCATCTTCGTGATGTTCTTGAATGTGGACAGTGTTTTCATTTTCAAAGAACAGATTCTGGTATTAATCCTGGTGAATACGAGTATGATATTGTTTTCCGGGACAGAGTACTTCATATTAAGGAAGAGCTAGATACCAACGGAGTTAGACTCATTTTCGAGGATACTGAAGATTGGGAGTATCAGACAATCTGGAGAGAATATTTTGATCTTGACAGAGATTACTCTAAAATTAAAGAAAAAATCGTTGCAGCTGATCCAAGACTTGAGGAGATAATTGAAGAGCATAATGGCATAAGAATCTTGAATCAGGACTTTTTTGAAACATTAATTTCATTTATCATTTCCCAGAATAAACAGATTCCACAGATAAAGCAGGTGGTTAATAATCTGTCATCTGAACTTGGTAATAAGTTTGATGTAACTATGATAAATAGATTCAGTTCTGAGTTTGATGCTTTCTTTCCAACAGTTGAACAACTTTATAATGCAACGGAAGATGAAATCAGGGCATCCAAATGTGGTTTTAGAGCTCCATATATAAAGGATGCTGCTGAAAAGGTATATAATGGTGAGATTTCAGAAGATGTTTTGCTTCGAATGGAGACTGAAGAAGCTAGACAGAAGCTGATGACAATTCATGGTGTTGGTGAAAAGGTAGCTAATTGTGTACTGCTTTTCGGACTTGGAAGAACAGATGCGTTTCCAGTAGATGTATGGATGAAAAGAATATGTGAATATCTATATTTTGATGGAGATACACCTAAGGCTGAGATTGAATCATTTGCCATGGATAAATTTGGTGATGTAGCTGGCTATGCACAGCAGTACCTCTTCATGTATGGACAGAAGCATAAGATTGGGACAAAGTGAGGTTTTTAATGATAATTAAATTCATTCATAAAATTGTCATAGCTATACTTCCTATTTTCGTGTTTTTTGCTTACACGTTTTTTCCAGGAAATTATAATGTTGAGGCTGATTCATCAAGTATTACAATAACTGATAATTCTGACTGGCAATTTGGTGGTGATGATGATTCACGGTGGGTTCAAAACAAGAAAACCGGTGAGTACCTTAGTGGTGGCTGGTATCTTATAGATTATGGTACACAGCTCCTTCACGTTGATGCGAAGGGTGAATATATCTGGCACGGCTATACATCGAAGGAAAAAGCTGATTATTACAAGTGTTCTCCGATAAATATAAACAATTCAGATTATTCTTATAAGTTTGAAAGAGATTCTTATAAGCTGAGAAATGTTGGAAACGGCGAAAAACTAGCACAGGGCTGGTACAATTATAAGGATCTTCATTGGTGGTACTTCGATTCAGAAGGATATGCATGTATGGATAATTTCACATCGGGGTATCCAAATGGAACTTATGATAGTTATTATGTTGGTTGTTATTCCTGGTATGAGGATTCTAATGGCTGGTATTACATGAATGAATCCGGTGATTATCTAAAAAGTGAGATTGCCAAGATTGATGGTACCTGGTACCTGTTTGATAGTGATGGTTATCTTGGGAAAGCTAATACCTGGTATGATCTTGGATATGAATATCCATATGAAAACAAATGGATTTCAGATTGGTGGTATGTTGGTTCTGAGATCGGAATTCCGTGCACTGGCTGGGAGCAGGTGGACGGGAATTGGTATTATTGGTACGCCGGCTCTCAGGGAAAGCAGATGATGGAAACAAATACCTGGATTGATGGCTGGTATCTAGATAAAGAAGGAATTGGTCATCAGGGAGCCTGGTATGAGGATTCAAATGGCTGGTATTACATGGCGGATAATGGAAAGTATGTAACATCATATATTGAACTTGATGGTGTTTACTATATGTTTGATAGTTCTGGATATTGGACAGGAAAGACAATGACATACTAAATTTGATATACATAATTAGTATTAATATTTAACAGAATATTAAAATGAAAAACTTTCGGGGGATGTATTATTTCTCGAAAGTTTTTTTATAAAAGGGTTGATTTTTAAATATTATGTAGTACAATATACTTTGTGTTAGCACTCTAGGTAAATGAGTGCTAAATCCTAAGTCTAAAAAGACAAGATAGAAAACTATATTAGTTAGGAGGAATGTAACATGAAAATTAAACCATTAGGTGACAGAGTTGTTCTTAAAGCTGCTGAAGTTGAAGAGAAGACATCATCAGGAATAATTCTTACTGGTAATTCACAGGAGAAGCCACAGTATTCTGAGGTGGTTGCTGTAGGTCCTGGTAAGGTAGATGAAAATGGTAAGAAGATACCTATGAATGTTAAGGTTGGCCAGAAGGTTATCTTCCAGCAGTACGCTGGTTCATCAGTAAAGATGGGCGATGAGGAATACACAATTGTTTCTCAGGACAGCATTCTTGCAGTAGTAGAATAATTATAAAATAGAGGTGAAATAAAATGGCAAAGGAAATTAAGTACGGTGCTGAAGCTAGAAAGGCACTTGAATCAGGAGTAAATCAGCTTGCTGATACAGTTAGAGTAACACTTGGACCTAAGGGTCGTAATGTAGTTCTTGCAAAGTCTTATGGCTCACCACTCATCACAAATGATGGTGTAACAATCGCTAAGGAAATCGAGCTTGAAGATGCATTTGAGAACATGGGTGCAGCAGTAGTTAAGGAAGTTGCTACAAAGACAAATGATGTTGCAGGTGATGGTACTACTACAGCTACAGTTCTTGCTCAGGCTATGATCAACGAAGGTATGAAGAACCTTGCGGCTGGAGCAAACCCAATCGTTCTTCGTAAGGGTATGAAGAAGGCTGCAGATGAAGCGGTTGATGCTATCAACAAGATGTCAAAGAAAGTTACCGGCAAGGATCAGATTGCTAAGGTTGCTGCAATTTCTGCTGGTGATGAAGAGGTTGGAGCTCTTGTTGCTGATGCTATGGATAAGGTTTCAAAGGACGGAGTTATAACAATCGAAGAGTCTAAGACAATGGTTACAGAGCTTGACCTTGTTGAAGGTATGGAATTCGATAGAGGATATGTATCAGCTTACATGTCAACTGATATGGAGAAGATGGTAGCTGAGCTTGATAATCCATATATCCTTATTACAGATAAGAAGATTTCTAACATCCAGGATATCCTTCCACTTCTTGAGGAAATGGTAAAGACTGGTTCATCACTTCTTATTATCGCTGAGGATGTTGAGGGTGAGGCACTTACAACACTTATCGTTAATAAGCTCCGTGGTACATTTAATGTTGTAGCTGTTAAGGCTCCTGGATATGGCGATCGTCGTAAGGATATGCTTCAGGATATCGCTATTCTTACAGGTGG
>CACZRU010000378.1 GCA_902783605.1 uncultured Lachnospiraceae bacterium | reverse complement strand
TAGACTGACTAGACTGACTAGGTTGATTAGGCTGATTCTGAGAATTCATGCTGTATGGATCATTGTCCGGATTATATGGGGCATATGGATCATTATTTAAGTTGTCATTATTATATGGATCGTAGTTCATGGATTGTTCCCTGCTATATTTATGTCATTATGATATAAAGAAATGCTGCACCAAGTTACTGGCTCAGTGCAGCATTATTTTCTAATATCTTTTTTATTTTGTTTTACTCTTAATGTGAATAAAAACGTTTACTGTGCTTCATTCTTCTGTGATGCAGCAAATGCTCCAGTTATAAGTGCCATGGAATATACTTCCTGAGCTGTACATCCACGAGACAGATCGTTGATAGGAGAGTTAAGTCCAAGAAGGATAGGACCAAATGCTTCGAAGTTACCAATTCTCTGAGCAAGCTTGTAACCGATGTTACCAGCATTGATGTCAGGGAAGATAAATGTATTAGCATGGCCTGCAACCTCTGAACCAGGTGCCTTCTTAGCTGCAACATTTGGTGATACAGCAGCATCGAACTGAAGCTCGCCATCGATAGGAATGTCAGGAAGAAGAGCCTTTGTCTTCTCAGCTGCGTTACGCATCTTGTCAACGCTCTCGCCCTTACCTGAACCCTTTGTAGAGTAACTGAGGAATGCAACCTTTGGATCAACACCAAAGAGCTTAGCACACTTGATTGTTTCACTTGCGATTTCTACAAGATCGTCTTCTGAAGGATCGATTGTGATTGCACAGTCACCCATAGCGATAACTTCGTTTTCGCCTGTAGCTCTTGGACGAACCAGAATGAAGCAAGATGTAACGATATTGTTTCCTGGCTTTGTCTTAACAAGCTGGAATGCAGGACGAACTGTATCTGCTGTTGAATATGTAGCACCACCGAGGAGGCAGTCAGCATATCCCATCTTTACAAGCATAGTACCAAAGTAGTTTGACTGAGAAAGGAATTTCTTAGCGTCCTCTCTTGTCACACCCTTTGACTTACGAAGCTCAACGAACTCATCAACCATTTTTTCAAAGTCTTCAAAGTTCTGTGGATCAATTATCTTAGCACCGCGGATATTGAAGCCACTCTTCTCTGCAATCTGGTGAATCTCATCTTCATTTCCAAGAAGGATTGGCTCAAGGAAATTACTTGCAAGAAGTCTTGATGATGCTTCAAGAATACGAGGGTCATTTCCCTCTGTAAATACGATTGACTGGTGGTTTGCCTTAAGTATGTCTATTAACTTACCAAAACCTGAAAATGCCATAATTTTTTACCCCGTTCTTTTTAAAATATGTGATTAATGAATTTGTTATGCAAACTAATTATCTTCGATTGCATGAACTACTAGTCACATTCAACTAAACATTATAATTCTCCATAGCTTTTTTTGCAACGGCTTTTGTAAGAAAGAATATAGTCGGAATGATAGAAAGAAGGGGGAAAATGAGGTGGAACAAAAACTGATAAAGGGCTATAATAAAAAGGAGTCGTGGACTCATGTTCCATTGACTCCTTATGAGAAAGATATGGGGGGTAAAGAGTATGGCAGAACGATTTGATCTATATGACGTTAATAGAAAATTGACAGGAAAAACCCTGGAACGCGGGACAAAGGTTCCGGAAGGCTATTATCGTCTGGTGGTTCATGTATGTGTATTTGGCAGTGACGGAAGAATGCTTATTCAGAAGAGACAGCCATTTAAGAGTGGATGGTCCGGTATGTGGGACATTACTGCTGGAGGAAGTGCTCAGGCTGGGGATACGAGTCAGCAGGCGGCATCCCGTGAGTTGAAAGAAGAGGTTGGGATAGATTATGACCTGACGGGAATCAGGCCGGCGATGACCATATATTTTGATGGCGGGTTCAATGATATATACACTATAAATATGGATGTGGATTTAGACAGTCTTGAGCTTCAGACCGCGGAGGTTGAACAGGTAAGGTGGGCTTCTGAGGAGGAAATCCTTGACATGCTTCATGAGAAGGAATTCGTGCTGTATAAGACATCATTTATATCGCTGTTATATTTCCTTAGAAATCATAATGGAGCATTTACACATAAAGACCCAACAAAAAAATAGAGTGATAATGAAAAGCAGAACATAAGTGAGTTCTGCTTTTTTCTTGACATTAATATAATGGTAAGATACACTTAACTATTGTTTTTATAAAAGGAATATGCGTTAGCATTTTTATGAAGGAATATAAAGTATTATATTATTATCAAAAACATCAGGGAGTTTATTCTTTAATAATATATTAGAATCGAGGACAAAACAGTGGCGAAAAAGATAGGTAGAAATGATCCATGCTGGTGTGGCAGTGGCAAGAAGTATAAGGTGTGTCACGAGGCGTTTGATCGGAAAATCGAAATGTACAGCAATCAGGGACACATCGTTCCTATGCATCACATGATTAAAACTCCTGAGCAGATTGCTCTTATAAAGGAGAGTGCTAAGGTAAATGTTGAGTGTCTGGATACGGTTGCCGATAAAATCTGTATCGGAATGAGTACAGAGGATATCAATCGTATTATCAATGAAGTTTGCGAGAAGCATGGTGCTATACCGGCACCATTGAACTACCAGGGTTTTCCAAAGAGTGTATGCACATCAATTAATGATGCGGTATGTCATGGTATTCCTAGTGAGGATGAGATTCTTCAGGACGGCGACATAATAAATGTAGATTGTTCAACTATTTTAAATGGTTACTTCTCAGATTCCTCTCGTATGTTTATGCTTGGAAATGTATCTGAAGAGAATAGGAAGCTGGTGGAGACAGTAAAGGAAAGTGTTTACATCGGACTTGAGCAGGTTAAGCCATGGAACTTCCTTGGAGATATGGGCCAGGCAGTGCATGATCACTGCAAGGCTGCTGGTTACAGCGTAGTTCGTGAGATTGGTGGACATGGAGTTGGAATTGAGTTCCACGAGGATCCATGGGTAAGCTATGTATCCAGAAAAGGTACAGAGATGCTTATGGCACCTGGTATGATGTTCACTATTGAACCGATGGTAAATATCGGTAAGCCAGATGTATTTGTAGATGAAGCAAATGATTGGACTGTATACACAGAGGACGGCTCAATGTCAGCTCAGTGGGAAATTCAGGTATTAGTAACCGAAGATGGACACGAAGTGATATCTTGGTAGCTGAAAGTGATTCTATAGGCTAAAGCATTCAGAATGACGAAAACCTAAATGTCATCCTGAACGAAGTGAAGGATCTTTATATAGGAAAGAGGAAAGTAATTATGAAAACACCATTTGTAACAAAAGAGCAGGTCGAAGAGATTGTAAAGACATACCCTACGCCTTTTCATATCTACGACGAAAAAGGAATCAGAGAAAATGCGAGAGCCATGAATAAGGCTTTCTCATGGAATCCTGGATTCAAGGAGTATTTCGCTGTTAAGGCAACTCCAAACCCAACTATCTTGAAGATTCTTCACGAGGAAGGTTGTGGAACTGACTGTTCATCATTGGCTGAGCTGGTTATGTCTGAGAAAGTAGGTATTACAGGTTATGATGTAATGTTCTCGTCAAATGAGACTCCTGCTGAAGAGTTTGTAAAATGTGCTGAGATCGGTGGCATCATCAACCTTGATGAT
>CACZRU010000377.1 GCA_902783605.1 uncultured Lachnospiraceae bacterium | reverse complement strand
TGATGAAGGTAGACCAGTATTCATGAGAAAGGTAAATGCAGATTTCTCATTTGCAAACTTCATGAGACTTCATCTTTATTCAGCAGTCAGCACACTTAAGGTTGGTCTGGATATCCTTCTTAAGGAAGAGGATGTTAAGGTTGATAAGCTGTATGGTCATGGCGGATTCTTTAAGACTAAGGAAGTTGGTCAGAGAATTATGTCTGCAGCAACTGGTGGTCCTATCACAGTAATGGAAACAGCTGGTGAAGGCGGTGCCTGGGGAATGGCAGTTCTTGCACTTTACCTCATGAATAACAGTGCATCCCTTTCGGAGTTCCTGAACGGAACTATCTTCGCAGGAGAAGAAGGAACAACTATCACAGCGGATGCTGGTGAGGTTGCTGGATTTGATAAATTTATGGAACTCTTCAAGGCTACTATTCCAGTTGAGAAGTCAGCAGTTGAAGTACTTTAAAGTGTCATTCTGAGCGTTTGCGACGAGTCTTATAAAAGAATCTTATAAACAAGTAGGAGATAAAAATGTTAGAAGAATTAAAGATAAAAGTATTTGAGGCAAATATGGAGCTTCCTAAGAGAGGGCTTGTTACATATACATGGGGAAATGTTAGTGGTATCGACAGAGAGGCTGGTCTCTTTGTTATCAAGCCAAGTGGAGTAGATTATGACACAATGACACCAGACGATATGGTGGTTATGGATCTGGAAGGTAATAAGGTTGAAGGAAAGTATAAGCCATCATCTGATACTCCTACACATCTTGAGCTGTACAAGAGATATGAGGAGATAGGTGGTGTTGTACATACACATTCACCTGAAGCAACTTCGTGGGCACAGGCTGGAAGAAGTATTCCACTCTATGGAACAACTCATGCTGATTACTTCTATGGCGAGATTCCATGTGCCAGAAGTCTTACGCCTGAAGAGATAGATGAGGCGTATGAGAAGAATACGGGACTTGTTATCATCGAGACATTTGATGAGAGAGGTCTGAACCCAAAGTATACACCTGGAGTGCTCTGCACAAATCATGGTCCATTTACATGGGGCAAGGATGCTGCTGAAGCAGTACACAATGCAGTTGTTCTTGAGGAAGTTGCTAAGATGGCACTTAAGACAGAGCTCATTAATCCAGATGTAAAGACCGCACCAGACTGTATAAGAGATAAGCATTTCTTCCGTAAGCACGGAGCAAATGCGTACTATGGACAGAATTAACATCCGCCGGGGACGGTTCTCAAAGGAAATCACCCATTGATAACCGTCTCCAAAGGGTTATGGGAGAATAAATGATTAAGGTTTTTTTAGTAGAAGATGAATATGCAATCCGCGAGGGTATAAAAAAATCCGTGAATTGGGAAGCAAATGGTTTTGAACTTGTGGGAGAAGCTGGGGATGGTGAGATGGCATTTCCGAAAATCCTCAAGTCAAAGCCAGATATCCTGATCACGGATATTCGTATGCCTTTTATGGACGGGCTGGAGCTGTCACGTCTGGTGAAGAAGGAAATGCCTAACATCAAGATTGTTGTGCTCAGTGGTTACGATGACTTTAATTACGCTAAGCAGGCAATCAGTATTGGTGTGGAGGAGTATATCCTGAAACCGGTTTCGGGCGACAGTCTCATGCAGGAACTGGGGAAGATTTCGGCTGCGATTCAGGCTGAGAAGCAAGAGGAACAGGCGAGGGAGAAGTACCACAAGGATATGGAGGAAATCCGTACACTTGCAAAGCAGAAATTTATTCATGATATGATTGACGGTAAACTATCTATGCAGGAGTCTATCGAGCAGGGACGTAATCTTGGGATAGATATAACAGCTGCCTTCTATGCTATTTCGCTGGTTCAGGTTTTTCCAAAGAATCTTAATAATGTTGATACCACAGAGTATTCCAGCGTAAATGAGGAAATATATAAAAGAATTAAAGACAGTGTTGAGGGGATTGAACATCTCTACCTTTATGAACAGGTTGGTGATGTTATGTGCTTTCTGGAAAAGGCGGATACAGCTCCTGAACTTGATGTGAATATTGATCATGGTATTACGGCAATTAAGGAAATGATGAAGGATTTTCCTGACTGTATGTACTTTATATCCGTAGGAAAACCTGTGGAAAGAATCAGGGATGTTAATACATCTTACCGCGATGCCAGTAGAAAGTTTGCAGAAAGATATATGCTGGATGAGAGTTTTGTTTTCTACAGCAAAGACAGCGAACCGCTTCAGTCTGTTGAGAGGCAGAGGGAGAAGCTTCGTGAGACTATTGAAGCTGAGAAGAAGGATTCATCAGATGATATTGATATAAAAAATCTCGATATTAATAAGCTAGATATTAGTGGTATAGATATAAAAATGGTATCGCAGAAAACTATGTTCCATTTCCTTAGAAATGGTACAATTACTGAAATCGATGATCTGGTGGATGAGTACTTCGCCAGCCTTGGTGAGGATGCCATGAGTTCTATGATGCTTCGACAGTATGTGCTTATGGAGTCACTTCTCAGTGGGCTCGCATTTCTCGACAGCATGGGTGTGAGTAAGGAGAGGTCATCTGAGATTCTTGGTGAACTAAAGGATCCAATCAAGTTTGTTGATTCATCGGGGGATGCAAGACAGTATATCACTCAGATGCTGAATAGAATGATCGAGTATCGCAATCAGGTTTCTGACAAGAAGTATACCGAGATTATAGAAAAGGCGAAGGTTTATATTCAGGATAACTATCAGAATGAGGAGATGTCTCTTCAGTCGGTAGCCTCGAATGTAAATGTGAGTTCGAACCATTTCAGTGCAATATTCAGAAAAGAAACGGGTGAAACATTTATAGATTATCTTACGGCAGTTCGAATGGATAAGGCGAAGGATCTTCTAACATGTACATCCATGAAAACTTCAGAGATTGGTTTTGAGGTTGGTTATAGAGATCCTCACTACTTCAGTTACATCTTCAAGAAGACTCAGGGGATGTCACCGAAGGAGTACAGGAGAATGAAGAAGGAATCGTAGAAATAATAGCAGAAAGAATCATAAAATAAATCGTAGATAAAACGTAAAAAACATATGTCATTCTGAGCAAAGAGAAGAATCTTTTGAT
>CACZRU010000376.1 GCA_902783605.1 uncultured Lachnospiraceae bacterium | reverse complement strand
CTTCGGCTGAGATTTGTTGCATCTACGATATTTATGATTGCATCAGGATTCTCGTGCTTTACATAGCTGCTGGTAATGCTCTCTTCCGAAGTAAATGGGGACATGGAATACGCTCCTGGCAGGTCAACTGCTATCAGTTCCTCACTTCCTTCAACATATGCTTTCTTGATCGGACTTTCTTTCTTGTCCACGGTAACACCAGCCCAGTTACCAATCTTCTCCTTGCGTCCAGTAAGGGCGTTATACATAGTGGTCTTTCCACTATTCGGATTACCCGTTAACGCGATTCTCATACTAACTCCTCCTTGATAAAACATTATTAATAATAATTAGTTATTATTAACTCATTGATATAAATATATGTGACAAAACAAGCTGTCACATATTTATAACTTATTTAATTTTGTATTTATGTATGCTACTCCTGAATCAGAATAGCTGATGCCAATTCTGGATCGATATTATATCTGGCATCCTTTATAGAAACCACAAGATTACGCTTCTTATCTACAACTGTTATTTTCTCTCCACTGTAACATCCAAGCGAAAAAAGAAAGCTCTCCATCTCATCATCTCCATCTGTCTGCACATCTGTGATGATGTATTCTTTTCCGAGCTCTGCATCATTTAGATTCATACACTATACACTCCCTTCTGTATAATAAACTCCTGTAATTCCGGTCAAATATTTTGTTAGATATATTTAACCGTGCTTATAATAATATAACGGTAATAAAATGTCAATATTATATTTAAAATATAACTATCTTGTCTTAAAATAGACTAATTTCCTCATGTATAATATATGTTTTGGTGAACAATCTCTTCATATAACATAAAAAGCGCTACGAGCTTTCTATGTTCCAAAATCCAGAACATCTACCACCCGCAGCGCCATATTCTATTTGCATTTATTTCACTATACCGCTTAATTCTTAGACAAACTTTTTATAAATCATAAATCGCTCTCTTCTTTTTCTGATTAATTATATGACCTCAGTTCTCCGCCTCATATATCAGCTCGCCCAGAACCTTCAGCAGGTTATCCATCTCAATCGGTTTTGTGAGATGGGCATTCATTCCTGCCTGCATGGAAAGCTGAACATCTTCATCAAATGCATTTGCCGTTAATGCTATGATTGGAATCTTCTTAGCATCCTCTCTATCCATAGAACGAATCTCTTTTGCAGCCTCCAGTCCATCCATCTGTGGCATTCGTACATCCATCAGTATTGCAGCGTAGATTCCGGCTGTACTCTTTTCAAAGAGCTCAACCGCCTCTATACCATTTACAGCACGATCCGCTTTGATACTCTCAAACTCAAGCGAGTCCATAAGTATTTCAGCATTAATATCCACATCCTCAGCCAGCAGAATCCTTCGTCCTGTAAGCTTAGCCTTCTTCTTTTCTTTAAATATATTCATATTGCTGCGGCGTGCTATATGTTCAATATTTTCTATGATATTCGACGAATAGAGTGGTTTAATTAGAAAGTCTTTTACTCCTACGCTTCTTGCTTCCTCCTGAATATCATCCCAGTTATTTGCCGTCAGCGCAACAACAGTACATTTTCCGGCATATCGCCTATCAATTTCGGCCGATGTTTCCATACCATTCATTCCAGGCATAAGCCAATCCATAAACACAAGATTATACGGATTATGTAATGAATTCTGCCTTTCTATTTTCTGCAAAGCCTCTTGACCACTCGTACATGTGTCAACCTTTATCCCAGCTTCTTCAAGTATCATTCTGGCATGCTCTGTCTCGATAGGATTGTCATCAACAACCAGAACATTCAGTACACTTAAATCAACACTGCTTTCCAGAGAATGATTGCCCTGCTCACAGTTTTGAAGAGACAAAGTAACTATAAACTCTGTTCCAACGCCCTTTTCAAATTCAACATTGATCGACCCATCCATCATCTCTACAATTCTCTTTGTGATAGCCATTCCAAGACCTGCACTTCCGTGACTTGCACTGCTTCCTGATTCTTCATTTTCCATATCACTATCAGAAGCTTCTTTCGAAATCAGATTGAAAATCTTTGATACCTGGTCCTTATCCATGCCAATGCCTGTATCCTTAATTCGGAAACAGATTGTCGACTGGTCCTCAGATTCATCAGTCTTCTCAATCGTCATGGTAATACTTCCCGGCGACTCAGTATACTTGACAGCATTTGATAAGATATTGAGGAGCATTTCCTTAAGTTTCATATCATCGCCATAATAGGAGTTATCTAGCTGACTCAAAACATGGCACTCATAGCTTAGCCCCTTCTCCTTACACTGAGACATAACAGTTGTATTAATCTGTTCCAAAACAGAATTAAATGAGAATTCAACCTTATTCAGGATTACACGACCAGATTCAATTCGACTCATGTCCAAAATATCATTTATCAGTTCCAGAAGATTACCTGCGCTCTCTCCAATCTTCTCCAGATATTCCCTGGTTTTATCATCAACCTCTTCATTCTTCAGAGCAAGTGTATCAAGACCAATAATAGCATTTATTGGAGTACGAATTTCGTGACTCATGCCTGATAAAAATGATAGCTTTGCCTTATTAGCCTGTTCAGCTGAAGACAGTGCATTAATAAGAGCTTCGTCTTTTGCTATAGTTTCACGCATCTCTGCATCAACATTCGTTATGCCCATAATAATATACTTCTCGTCATCCATACGAGAAATCTTCATACTGACATAAACTGGATTTTCTCGCTTAATTTGACGATATGTCATAACAAAGGTATCCTTCTGTTCCAGAGCCTTCATAAGATTTTTTCGTTTCATTGCCTGAAGGAAGGATTCCCGGTCTTTATCATAAACACTCTCGGCCAGTTCCAGCTTGCAGTCACTGAAGAAATGCCATCCACGGCGAACCTCAGTAAGCGTGCCATTTCCCTCGCCCTTCTGATACTCAACAAATTCTTCTGTATCTACATTAACATAGTACATATCAATGTAGTCCCTCGAAAGCGTCTGAGCAATATTAGTATAGATCAGTCCCGAACTGACAGCCTTATCATAAGCTTCCTGAGTCATAGCGTGCTCATGTTGAATCCTTACCATATCTGTAACATCCTGACACATTCCCAAAACACATAACCTTCCTGATGTGTCAGTATATTTTAGTTTTGTAGTCTGAAGCTGTCGCTGATTTCCTGCAGCGTCCGGAACATCTTCATAGAAAATATATGGTTTAGTGAGAGAAAGAGCAATTCTGTCATCCTTAACAAAATGTGCTGCCGTTTCATGATCAAAAATCTCCTCATCCGTAAGTCCTACTACCTTGCTTGGACTTCCCTTCTGTGCATACTCAGCAAAAGCCTGATTACAAGCCAGGTACACGCCAGTCTTAGCGTCCTTTGTAAATGACATTCCTGGCATATTATCAAGAAGCGATACAAATCTTTCCCTCAGTTCAGTAACTTTTTTATTCTCTTCCCGTTCTCTCTTTCGAGCCTCCTTCTCATCATTTGCAACGAAGGTATGAAGCATGCAGGTTCCCAGCATATATCCGATTGAATACACCGGAAGATATGGGAAAAAGAGCTGTATAAAGAGAAGCACTGCCATAATCAGTCCAAATAATCCAAGTATTCTAAAACGAGAATGCTTTATCTCTTTCCTATCCAATTTAATCATTGATGTGAAAGCATAGACAGAAATAAACAGAAGCATCAATATCTGACACACCAAAAGAGCATCGCGAACAGGCAGGTCATGATAAACACAATCCTCATCAACAACAAAAAGCACTGGAACAAATATATTAATTACAACAAAGACTGCTATTACCACTGCAAAAATACGGCCAGCATAGAATAGTATCTTTCCAAAAGTATTTTTTTCTTCAAGGTATGTAACAGTGTACTCTGCCCAGTAGGAAACCCCAACTGCCATAGCCACAAAATATATTGTTGTGTCTACAAAAAGTGGCACTGCAAGCTTATGACTTTCTATAATCCCCCACAAGATATCTGTAATATAATAAGTCAAAACAGCAAACAAAAACTTCCTGTATACACTCCATGCAGGTTTATCAAAGGAAACCTTTGGATGAAACAGGATGTCCTGATTCACTATTAATAATACCAAGACAGCCAGCAGGCCAATCGTTGAATAATACATATATTATCCTCTTTGTTTTACAATTTATCCCTTTTGCTTTTTCTTCGCCTTAAGATTACTCTTATTGCCATACATTGTCTGGTCTGCTCGTTCATATACTGGAGCAACCTTGTCTTCATGGTTATATCTTGCCATGCCGAGAGCTATAACTATTCCACCATTTTCTACCGCATCATTATTATGCTTATTCATCATTTCAACAAGCTCATCAATACGGTTATAGTCATCACCCTGCGAAAGAACACAGAATTCATCCCCACCCACTCGGAATACAGGGCTTCTCTTGAAGGTTGTACAGATAATCCTGCAGGCATCACGAAGATACTGATCCCCCGCCTTATGGCCCTCAGTATCATTTACCTTCTTCAGATCATTTACATCAAGAATAGTAATAGCAAAGTCTGGCGCGCGATTCATCTCAATCTGTGCATTAAGCCGTTCTTCATATACACGATATGCATTACGATTCTTTACACCTGTAAGGGCATCGATATTAGCTTCGATTCTCGCCTGAGCAAGTCTTCTGCCATACTCCTCCTCCTGACGAACCTGTGCATCAATATCATTTATACCAACTATCAGTCGCGAGCCCTCAGTCTCTTCAACCATAGCTGCCTTCAACTGAACATAGCGAGGTTCTCCATCAGTCTTAAGACGATAGCTGAGAGTAAAGAGTCCATTCTGATCTACCTCTGAAATTACATTTTCTTTTGTGAGCATAGATATAAATCTGCTCTGATCCTCTGGATAGACAACAGCTACAGCCTGTTCTCTTGAGGCTGCAAAGAAATCATTTCCCTCACCCGGAAGTTCAAAGGTGTTAAATCCTGCCGTTGAACTAAATTCTCTATACTGTCCTGTTTCTGGATTAACAACATATATGCAGAAGAAATCTCCGGCAAGGGCAGTAATTCTGTTATATGCCACCTGCTCCTCCAGCAGCTTCTGAGCAGCATTTCGCTCTTTCATCTGCTCATCAACATCCGTAAGACTTACGATAATATATCGTTCATCATCCTGCAT
>CACZRU010000375.1 GCA_902783605.1 uncultured Lachnospiraceae bacterium | reverse complement strand
TAATATTCAGATTTAAATTAAGAATCAAGTATTTTTATAACTTCATTTAAATCATTATCTAAATCACTGTTATTCTCATTTAATAAAGACGTACATTTTTCTCTGTTTGCAACTAAAAACATCATTATTGCCAAATAGTTATTCCACGATAATTTTGATATCCCTCTTTCAATGGAAGATATAGATTGTCTGCTGAGGCCAACCTTTTCTCCCAACTCTGTTTGGGACACATTCATCTCTTGCCGTATCAGTGGCAATCTTTCAACCAATGAATTAATCATCATCTCCTTTTTCTCTGTTGAAAAAGCCATCAATACCCACTCCTCCTTTCTTGCTGATTAGAGTATACATGCTTTATTAAAGTAACCATACTATCAATAACACATGAACCATTTCCTAAAAAAAATAAAGCACTTAAGCGATAGCTTAAATGCTGATAAAATGCAACTGGCTATCATATTACATCATTGTAATTTAGACCCTATAGTTTTGCGTCTCTGTCTTTAGACAGATTTGCCTATGAAAAATGTATTTCAAAACTATTAAAAATACTTTAAAAATGTAACACAATTATACCAATTGACAAGCTACTTGTCAACGCATATGCACAACTAACACCAATTTTTTTGCGTTTTATTGTGAAATATGCACATATAATAAAAAAGCGGAAAAACTCAAAAAACAAGTCATTCCGCTTAATCTGCATATGCTATTTTTATCAACCATTATTTATCAGATGAAAGTGATGATTTTTCTAATATTTCTTCTATTTTCCTGTCCATGTTATGCTTTTCTTCTGATATATTTGTAAAAACTCCGACCGCTCCCTTGTTTATCTTCTTGTCTGGTTCATCATCATACAGCCATATTGTATTCCCAACTCTATGAATACCGTAATAACAAATAGATCCTGGAACCAAACCGTTACATACAGAATCTGTGGAAACACACATATTATACCAATCCTTCCAGCCATCTTCATCATGATCTACAGCGAGTGCCGGATTAAATGTTCTTCCAGTTATCTTATCCTTACTTACACCCCTTTCAACAAGATGCATTGCATAACACTGTGCTATCGCTCCTCCCATGCTGTGCCCCAGTATGGTTATATGCGATTTGCCATTTTTCTCATTTGCCACATATTCAATTAAGTCGTTCAGAGTTTTTGTTTCTCCATCCAGCGATACTGTAATATTGCTCTCTTTTCCCTCAAGTTTTTTCGACATTAGAGAATATCCCTCGTGCTTCCCATCTTTAGAATAAGTTTTCCCCGTTAGATTAGAACCGCCATCTTGAACACCATCCAAAATGGCCGTCCCATGTCCTCCAGTACCTTGAAAACAGATTATTATATCGTAGTCTGAACCAGTTTCTTTCACTCCAATAACACACTGCATATTTTCAATGCCTATTAAAGTTTCCCCCTTATATTCCATTGCTTTATATTCAAGCTTATCTGTTAACGAGGTTATCTTTCCACGCCCCAGTTCATCCTGAATATTCCAATACCCTACACCTTTGCCATCCTTATTGAACCAGTCACTTGATTTAAGAACTTTTATCTCATCTTCCGAATAACTATTTTCAGATACTGTTGATAGAGTAAAGGATTCAGCCTCCGACTCATTATTAGTTAAATCAAGATGTCCATCGCCAATTTTCACATACTTATTTGTGACTTTAAATTGAAGTTTTACATTATTTCCATCCTCTATCATCTTTATTAATTCGTATTCTTCCGGAAAGTCAGCTTTAAAGGATTTATCATCTTCAGACAAAAATTTTCTATTCATGATAGAACGAATAGCAAAGTATCCATCGGAGCATGGAACCAGCTCAAACATTTCATATGAATTCACCTCTGCTGCATCAAAATTCACTGAAGGATCATCAAAATGTTTATACCTATCATTTTCTTTTCCTCCAATATCACACGTCATATAATTTCCAGTTGAAAGTGATTTTAATGATATTATTTTGTATGGAACAGGAATAGTGGAAGAATCTGAGTTCTTATGATTAGTTGTTCTATTTATATTTGAAAGAAGCGCTGTTTTCGGAGTCACAAATCCAACTAAAAAAATCATAACAAACACAAATCTTAAGATTGCATGTTTTTTCAGAATATTCCAGCCAATTACAAAAATAACGGTTATCGCAATTGCCGCATATAGTCCAAATTGGAAGAACGCAAGACCAAAAATGACAAGTAATAGTATCCACCATAATCTATTCACAAGAGAACTCCTTTCATCATAAGATTTTATTTAGTAATTCATTGTATGATTATATTTAGAAATTTGTTAATTACTTCTAATAATGTTATAATACAGTATCTTTTTATAGAAAATCAATGAAATACGAGGAAAAAAACATGGGGGTATTATCAACACTTTTTTCAAATGTTCAGAATCTCGACTTCAAACAACTGATTATGTGGATAATCGGAGGGATTCTCATCTACCTTGCAATCAAAAGAAAAATGGAGCCAACGCTTCTGCTTCCTATAGGCTTTGGTGCTATACTAGTCAACCTGCCTATGTCCGGAGCCATAACACAAGTAGTTGGTGACATCACACAGGAAGGACCAATATCTATCCTTTTTGAAAGCGGTATTGCAAATGAGCTGTTCCCGCTTTTGCTATTTGTTGGAATTGGAGCAATGATTGATTTCGGCCCACTGCTTACCAATCCAAAGCTTATGATATTTGGCGCCGCCGCTCAGTTCGGTATATTCTTCACTCTGAGTCTGGCTTCACTTTTTGGATTTGAACTTCGAGACGCTGCTTCAATCGCTATTATTGGTGCCGCCGATGGACCTACATCCATCTTTGTAGCTAACTACTTTGGAACCAAATATATTGGTGCAATCATAGTTGCTGCATATTCATACATGGCGCTTGTACCTATTGTACAGCCACCTATAATAAAACTTCTGACTACCAAGAAAGAACGTCAGATCAAAATGGATTACAATCCTGGAAGTGTATCTCAAACAACAAAGATCATCTTCCCTATATTTGTAACTATTCTTACAGGCATTGTTGCCCCTAACGCAGTTGCACTGATTGGTTTCCTTATGTTTGGTAACCTTATAAGAGAATGTGGTGTTCTGGATTCACTTTCTGATACAGCACAGACAGCTCTTCCAAATCTGGTAACGCTCTTCTTAGGGATCACAATTGCTGAGAAGATGCAGGCTGACGCTTTTCTGAATCCACAGACACTTCTGATACTTGGACTTGGACTTATTGCATTTATCTTTGATACAGCAGGCGGCGTACTCTTCGCAAAACTGATCAACATATTTGCAAAGAAAAAAATCAATCCTATGATAGGCGCTGCAGGAATATCCGCTTTCCCAATGTCATCCAGAGTGGTTCACAAATTAGGACTTGAGGAGGATCCAACAAACTTCCTCTTAACTCACACCATAGGTATAAATGTTTCAGGCCAGATAGCTTCCGTTATAGCCGGAGGTCTTATCCTTAATCTGATACCACGATAGGAGGTCAAGATATGAAAATAGATACAAATGCATTTTTAGATTCCCTGCCTATCATGGGCGTAGGACTTCTGGGAATATTTATAGTAACTGTAATCATCATTGTTGGAATATATATTTTAAAAGCGATTACTTCAAAAAGCGCCGATGAAAATCCATCTAGCGAAGCAGTACTAGATAACATACAGAAAGATGACAAAGCCAGTGATAAACATAGTGAATCAGCTTTAGACCTATTAAAGGAACGAGAGAAAAAAGACTTCTTTGACGAAGTAGAAAACAACTATATTTCACACGATTTATAAAAAGCACTCCCCTCTAAAAACCTGCGTGCAGTTAAACAGGTTTTAGAGGGGAGTTTTGTTAATTATAATAACCAATCTCATATTCCTAATAATTCCATTACTCTATCGAGACGATACCCAGGATATTTTTCTATGAAGCTGTTTTCCCCAGATAAAATATCTGTGTAATACCTTATCGCTAACTCATAACAAATCCTGCCTAGTGTATCTTCCCAATCCCTAAGCACCTCTTCCTTTCTTTGTGGAGCAGCACTTAAGTACCCCTCTATAAGACATTCTGCAGATTCTCTGACAAGCACTCCATCTATAATACAACTCGACCTTATACAGTCAGCTATATCCGTAATTACTGAGCCAGGCATTATTGTATCAAAATCAAGAAAACCTATCATATCTCCTTTATCAAAAAGTGCATTAGAAAGTTTTGTATCACCATGAATAATCAACTGATCATCAGCAGTAACAGCAAGAAAACGAGCACTTAAGGATTCTATTTTTTCTTGTATTTGACCACCTATTTTATCCGAAACACACGAAGCACGAGAACCAGCCGTCCTAACATACTTATCATAATAAAAAGAAAGGTCATGCAGCCTCGGATAAACAGCCTTTGGTTTTCCATCAATCTTTTGTAATACATCATGCATATGGGCAAGTCCCTGACCACACGCAAATAGTGTATCATGTTCAAGTGGTGAAGTAAGAATATCACCATCTATATATGGATACATCCTCCACTTATCTCCACCATGTTCAGAAAACCAATATTCGCCCATCTTAGTTTTCAGCCACTTAGGATACAGCCAGCCATCACTATCAAACACAGGAGAATACAGATTATAATTATGTTCTAACCTCTCAGTATCCATCCCCATTTGAAGTCGTTGTAATACATAGCTTTGTCCTTCTGTTTCAACAAGAAACGTTGCATTAATGTGCCCATTTCCTAACGGCCTAACAGAAGACACTTTTTCATCTATAAAATTTTTACATATTTCTTCATATTTCATATTCAGGTATTTCTCATTTACTCCCAAATCCCCAGACTGATCCACTTATTTATAACACCTTGATATAAAGCACCCTTTCGCTTAATCAATGGTCTTATTCCAGCCATAATAACAATAATGCTCACCAGCTTCTGTAAATAGAATTGAAAGAGGAACCAAAAAAGAGATCACCGATGCATTAGTTAATCTAATGCAGGATCACTCTTTTTCCGAAATCACAGTGAAACAGAAACGATTACCATTTCAATTCATCAAATATTTCAAAGCATGTTTTATTCCTGATATCCAGCATACGAGTTTGAATTCTTGTTCTGGCAATATCTGGTTCTTTAATTAATTCGTTCAGGGCATCTTGAATATCGAAATTATTGCAATCTTCTGCCAGAATATCAAAATTCAATTTTTCCTGTCCTAAAAGCTCTGCTAATTCTTTATATCTCACTCCTGTCCCCAGAAGCAAAACAGGCTTATAGTTTCTATATGCCTGAACACAAGCTGCATAATGTGAACTTATAACAAACTCAAATTTCTTTATAAACATATTAAACTCGACAGGGTCCAATACTTTATCAATCAAATCAATATTTCCAAGCTGCATAAAGCTAGAAGCTAACTCTTTACATACATCCATATCCGCAGAATTCTGACATACGATATATACATGCTTTTTGCCATAACTCAATGATTCAAATAACTTCTTGTACATATCTAAACTATGCTCACTATGTTTTTTACTAAAACATACGGAATTAGGAATTACTGCAACATTATCTCCTTCTGGTATATCCGGCATTTCCGGTCTATAGAATCTTGAACAAACATTTGTTAATTCAAAACTATTATCTATTAACAGCATATCCGTAGACCTTCTTAGATTATCAAGTCCGAAATATCCCATTAATTCATCATAACCATATTGTTCACGTGCAAATATAGCCTTAGGATAGAAAAGCAGATCCTTCAGATCCCCAAGAATATACATAGTATCAACACTAAAATCAAAAGGACCAAAGGCTTGAGGCATAATAATCATAGGTATTTTAAATTTTTTGGCTATTTTGATATTATTCATATAATATTCAATTTCAGCCATACTGCGGTCACTTGTTAAAGAATGTTCACTTACATCTATTATTAACTCCATCTGTGGAATTATATCGACAACATCCTTATCACCAGATAAGCCTTCATCTTTCTTACGGAATAATTTAGTAATACCAGCCAAAGGATTAGCCTTGAGTACCTGGGATTGAGCCTTTTTGGTTAATGAAATCTTACCAAACCTATATAACGAACCATCTAACTGTTCATCATTATGCGCATAATAGATTTCACAATCATTAAATCGTTTTCTTAACTCATCGACCACAACATAAAGCTTGGCCTGAGAACCTTTATCCTCAAAGTTAGCACCGACGATCATTATCTTTCTTCCCATTACTATCTACCCCTTTTATTTTATATAATACATCATAAAACATTATGGATATAATCCATGTCCTGCATATCTTCTCAGAACACTTAATCTGATTGATTCACCTTTTGAAGTGTATCATATTTAGTATCACATATGTTCCAATCAGGTATTATATCATTTTTCTGCCTTTCATGCCAACATTTTACTTATATAATTTGGACCAACTTATATAATTTGGGCCAACAACCTAAAACAGTGATCTAAATCGATACTTTGAAATCACATTTAGACCACTGTTTTTTATCTTCTATTCCCAGTAACCGTTTGCATTAAACCAGTACTGAACTCCATCAATCCAAAGATACTGACTTACCGGATACCAGCCAGCTGAATCTT
>CACZRU010000374.1 GCA_902783605.1 uncultured Lachnospiraceae bacterium | reverse complement strand
GAAGACTACGAGGTTGATAGGCTCTGGGTGTAAGCATGGCAACATGTTCAGCTGAGGAGTACTAATAGGTCGTGAGCTTTTCCTAGAATTTAGGGAGATACGTTAAAAGAAAATATCTTGAAAAGATATTCAACTGTATGAAGTTTTGAAGGTACAATATGTATTTTCATTTAAATTGTGAGAATAATATAGGGGGTTGGTCTACCGGTATGATAGGGGTCTCCAAAACCTTTGGAGGGGGTTCGATTCCCTCACCCCCTGATATAATACTAAACAGATGATGAAGGACAGCTGAATGGCTGTTTTTTTTCTGCTTGTTTTATACTTAAGTGGTTTTGCTGGGTGTACAAAGTAAGAATAGTATACGAGAAGCACGACTTTTCTTAAAAGTGAAAAATTCATTCGACTTCATTTTCAGCAGGCGGTTCTGCCGAAGCTGAACTTAATGATTTGACAGAATACTTTTTGGAGATTCTTATGATCTGATTTGGAAATCGTTGACAAATGCTGAACAAGATTTTATAAGATGTATCACAGAATCAGATTCAGGAAAAGCATCTGAAATAAAAGAAAGAATGAACTATCCGAAGGGGTATGATTCTCTTCGACAGCGTATTAGAAATAAACATTTGATTAACACTGAAGAAAGAGGCTCAATTAAAATAGATTTACCTAGGTTCAAAGAATATGTAAAATTGTGGCATAGTGAAGAATAAAAATGTAGTGTTCAATATATAAATTAATTAATGGCAAAGTGAGAAATAATTGGATAATAAAGTGATTCTACTAACAAATGATGATGGTATTGAAGCAGAGGGACTTCTGCGACTTGTTAAGATAGTCAAGGATTATGGCGAGGTTTGGATTGTTGCACCAGATGGAGAGAGGAGTGCTTCGTCGCATTCTCTGTCTCTTCACGATGGGATGGATGTTTATCCATAT
The DNA here is from genome assembly GCA_902783605.1 of uncultured Lachnospiraceae bacterium. GTDB lineage: Bacteria > Bacillota > Clostridia > Lachnospirales > Lachnospiraceae > Eubacterium_Q. The sequence goes on along the minus strand of CACZRU010000374.1, from coordinate 2,426 downwards.
GATTATCCTGTAGATGGAGTTAAAGCATATACTTGCTCAGGAACTCCTGCTGATTGTGTCAGAGTGGGCAGTCTGGGAGTGATGCCATATCGACCTGATATAGTCATATCGGGGCTTAATAAGGGCTTTAATGCCGGTACAGATATTCAGTATTCAGGTACATGCGGAGCAGCGTTCGAGGCATCATTTCAGGGATATCATGCAATAGCTGTTTCTGAAGGCTTCCAGGGTATACATGATGTTACGAATAAATATATTAAAGAAATTCTTGATGAAATAATCGATAAGAAACTCAAATTTGGACAGATCTGGAATGTGAATTTTCCTAATATTCCTCTTGATGAATGTAAGGGGATTTTGTGGGACAGAAAGGTTTCTACAGGGCTTTTCTACAAGGATAGTTATAAGGTGATTGAAGAACTATCTGATGGTGGAAAGAAGTATATGGTAGATGGTCAGAGGGTCGAGATTTCCGAGGAAGGCAGTGACCTAAGGGCTATCTTTGATGGATATGTGTCTGTAGGAATAGCTAATAATATTAGTTAACATAACTTTTGGCAAGATTCTTCGGGCTGAAGACCTCAGAATGACAAATTGCTTAAAGATTTAGAGTTATAATAAGTAATATCTTGAAACAAAAATGGACAATATTCTAGTCAAAACAAAGCATTATACAATAAGAAAATTTTATGAGGAACGAAATGAAAGCAGTATATCTTGAGGAAGGGGCAGTGAACAGAGGAGATATTTCTCTGGAACCGATAACCTCTATAATTGAAACTAAGGTTTATAATAACACGACGGAAGCTGATAAATATGAGCATATAGGCGATGCAGAGGTTGTTTTTGCTAATAAGATCATATTTGATGAAGAAACATTTCAGAGGCTTCCTAATCTGAAATATATAGGTGTATGTGCTACGGGCTATAATGTTGTAGATGTTGAAGCAGCAAAGCGATATGGCGTAACAGTTACAAATGTACCTGCCTACAGTACGGAGTCGGTGGCTCAGCTGGCGTGGGGATTTATACTTGAATCTGCCAGTAAAATCAGTTTACATAATTCTAGCGTTCATGAAGGGGATTGGGTAAAGTCTGAAACCTTCTGTTACTGGCTGCAGCCTGTTATGGAGCTGGCCGGAAAGACTATTGGTATTGTTGGTTTTGGAAATATAGGAAGAAGAATGGCAGAAATAGCACTTGCCTTTAACATGAATGTAATTGTATATACCTCACATCCTGATAATTATATAGAGTTAGCAGAAGAGTTAATTAAAGCAAAGAAAAACCTAAAACAACTTGATTCAGATGTGAGCTTTAGATTTGTTTCCCTCGATGAAATCTGGGAGAAATCGGATATCATCACTCTTCATTGTCCGATGACTAAGGATACGGAAAATATCATATGTGCTAAGAATATTTCTAAGATGAAAGATGGAGTTGTAATCATTAATGTATCCAGGGGAGGGCTAGTAAATGAGCAGGATCTTGCTGATGCACTAAGGAGTGGAAAGGTTGGGGCTGCGGCTGCTGATGTTGTGACTGTGGAACCTATGAAGGAAGATAATCCACTTCTTTCAGCACCTAACATGTGTATCACTCCTCATATGGCGTGGGCCAGCGTGGAGGCGAGAAGGAGACTGATCGATACAGTTGCCGATAATTTGAAGTCATTCCTGGCTGGGGAGACTGCTAATGTAGTAAGTTTCTAATAAGAAAATATATGATTTATGGATAGTTTAAGTTTTTAATATAAAAATGTTTTAATGCGATATTTGTCAAGTGTGACATATATCGCATTTTTCTTTAATTTTCTTGTTTGATAAGGTTATTTATAGTAAAATTAGATTGGGTATTTATTTACATTTTTATTGACTTATTATTTTGACTTAAATGGGGTTTTTATGGGGAAATATCAATATAGTAAAGTCGAACAGACAATTCTTGAAAATAGCAAAATTCCTTTAGCTATATATCAGCTTTTAGATAATAGGGTTGTTACTGTACTGCTGTCGGAAGGCTTTTTAAAGCTTTTTGGTTATGATGACCGCGAGAGTACATATCAGCTGATGGATAACGATATGTATCGAAATGTACATCCAGATGATATAGCAAGGTTTACTGAGGCTTCTCTTTCTTTAGTACGGGAAGATATTCCATTAAATGTGCTGTTTCGTTCCATAACAAATGGTGATAATAAGATAGTCCATGCTTTTGGAGAACATATTTATACTGAAGATGGAACTAGACTTGCTTTGGTCTATTACATGGATGAAGGCGAGTATCTTGGCGAGGAAACAATTCAGAATGATATTGTAGAAAGAAGATATAGTGCTTCACTTGCAGAAATATCATCACTGACCAGGGATTCTTATGACTTTCTTACGGGGCTTCCTGTGATGAGTTATTTCTTTGATCTTGCTCGG
>CACZRU010000373.1 GCA_902783605.1 uncultured Lachnospiraceae bacterium | reverse complement strand
ATGGAAATGAATGCTATAGCATCATCCATTATCGGTGGAACAATGCTCACAGGTGGTGTTGGTAATATTATAGGAACCTTCTTTGGTGTTCTGTCTCTGTCGACTATTCAGAACATCGTATCATCAGCCGGACTTGATCAGGCTTGGTGGACAGGAATCACAATCGCAGCAATGCTCTGTATCTTCCTGGTAATCCAGTCTGTAGTTATGGCTTACAAGAAGAAGCTTCTTACAAAATAAAGCCTTAAAAAAATTTATCTCATATTTAAACCTTCATCTTTATATGAAAGTGGCAGGGGCTGCGGTTCCTGTCACTTTCTGTTTTTGAATCATAAAAGAAATGTTTGAGTTTCTACGAAGGAATATCGTCAATAATTCAAAATGTGGTATTTATTTGGAGAGAATGGTATAATCAAGGTATATTTTTTAGAAAGTATGGTAACAGTTTGTAAATGAGTGATAAAAAATACTATGCAGTTAAGATGGGCAAAACTCCTGGAATATATAATACGTGGGATGAGTGTAAGGCAAATGTTCATGGGTTTCCGGGGGCGGTATATAAGGGCTTCAAGACTTTGGAAGAGGCAGAGGCTTTTATGGGACTGGGCGATACTATAGATACCAGTACTTTATCTGATAAAAATAACTCTACAGAAAAAAACACAGCGGGTGCTTCAGATAAATATGAACCTGAAGATCTGGCAACATTTCTTGAAGCAAACAGAAACTGCGAGGCGGTTGCGTTTGTGGATGGAAGCTTTGATATTGCCACCAAGAGGTATGCCTGCGGGGCAATCCTTCTTCATGAAGGTGAACTTATCGAGATAAGTGAAAGCTTTTATGACGAAGAAATGAGCACAATGCGTAATGTGTCAGGAGAGATAGAAGGTTCCATGCATGCAATGAAGTACTGCCTTGAAAATGGAATTAAGAGCATAGACATATTCTTTGACTATGAGGGGATTGAGAAATGGGCCCTCGGCATGTGGAAGACAAACAAGAATGGTACGAAGAATTACAAAGCTTTTTATGATTCGATAAAAGATAAGCTTGAGGTTCATTTTCATAAGGTGAAGGGGCATTCTGGAAATCCAGGAAATGATAAGGCGGATGAACTGGCAAAGAAAGCATTGGGTTTATAAAAACAAAAACAGGAGGGGCAACTAGATGTTTCAAGATGGAATAGAATTTGAGAGAAAGCATAAAGAAGATAGACCGGTTCTGGCTATCTGTTATGATTTTGATAAGACACTTACTCCAGATGATATGCAGGCGCAGGGCTACATCCAGTCGGTAGGCTATAATGTTCAGGAGTTCTGGGACAGAACCAATGAGATGGCCAGAGAGCAGGATGTGGATTCAAACCTTGCCTATATGTATATGATGATCAAGGAGGCAGAGGGAAATCTTATCTTCAATCGCAAGACGCTCAATGAGTATGGTTCAAAGGTTTCACTGTATCCAGGGGTTGATACATGGTTTGAAAGAATTAAAAAGTACGGAGTAGAAAAGGGTGTAATTGTTGAGCATTATATTATTTCTTCAGGACTTCAGGAGATGATTGAGGGTACAAGCGTAGCGAAGTCTGGAGCGTTTGAAAAAATATATGGAAGCTCATTTATGTATAATGACAGAGGCATCGCTATATGGCCGGCTCAGGCTGTAAACTTTACCAACAAGACTCAGTTTCTTTTCAGAATTTCGAAGGGAGTTCTGGATGTAAATGATGATGGTGTAAATGAGCATTTTGATCCAGATCAGATAAGAGTTCCATTTAGAAATATTGTTTATATCGGTGACAGTCTTACAGATATACCATGCATGAAGCTGGTTAATTCCTACGGAGGTCATTCTATTGGCGTATATGACGCTGAGAAACAAAATAAGAAGAGGGTTAGGGAGATGATCCTTGATGACCGTATCAAGTATTTTGCACCAGCTGATTATAGAGAGGGGACGGAGTTAGATGTTCTGCTCAAGGCTATAGTTGATTCCACAGCGGCCACAGAGATACT
>CACZRU010000372.1 GCA_902783605.1 uncultured Lachnospiraceae bacterium | reverse complement strand
TGTTCTAAATGCAGGGTCCCAGCCAAGAACTGTCTGACCAGCGATTGGTGGCTGCATAAGAAGCTGTGTAAGGTTCTTACCGAATACCTCGATAGCTCCATCCTCAGCCTTCTCTGTCAGGTCATTTCTTATCTCTCTTTCAATAGCTGGTGCAATGAGACGATCATATGCATCAACAACTGCATTTACAACAACCTGTACAGTCCAAGGAACTTCTGTCTCTCCAGGATTACCTGTGTTAAGAAGGTACTCTTCCTCTCTCTTAAGTGGTTCTTTCTTCTGATTGTTATTTCTATTTCTTCTCTTATTCTTTTCTTCATCCTCATCGAATCCAAAGGCCTTCATAGCTTCCTCAAGACCTCTGATTCCGCTCTTAGGATTCTTAACATTGATTTTATTTTTATTGTATCTGTTATCTGTCTTTTCTTTATTTCCAGATGAAACCTTAACCTCAGAGTATGTTACTCCACCAACTGATTTAAGTCTTGGAAGATACTCCTTATCAACCAGCTGTCTTTCGAGATAATTTACAATATCAATAACTGGAGCATCAATCTTAACGGTAAGGAACTTCTCCTTTTCACCACGATTAAGTGCAAGCGTCTTATAACCTGTAACCTTGAAGAGATCTTCCTCGTACTCATAGTAGTTTTCATATACTGACTCAGCTTCTGCATCCTTTGCATTTGAGATAAGCTTGCCAAGCTTAAATGTTCTCTCTCTGATCCATGTTCTGTAATCAGCTGTATCACTTACTTGCTCTGCTATGATGTCAGAGGCACCCTGAATAGCTTCTGCCACAGACTTAATGCCCTTTTCCTCATTTACATATGGGGAAGCTTCCTCATCCATAGTTTTAGTTGTCTTCTGCTCGAGAATGATATTAGCCAGTGGTTCAAGACCAGCTTCCTTAGCGATTGTGGCTCTAGTTCTTCTCTTTGGACGATATGGTCTGTATAAATCTTCAAGGGCAACCATAGTCTCGCAGGCTTCAATCTCCTTCATGAGTTCCGGAGTCATCTTCTCCTGCTCTTCAATGCTGGTGATAACTGTCTGCTTCTTATCCTCCAGGTTGCGGAGATAAGTAAGTCTCTCATACAGCTTTCTCAGCTGCTCATCATTCAGAGCCCCTGTCTTCTCCTTCCTATATCTCGCGATAAATGGCACTGTACATCCTTCGTCCAAAAGGTCAACCGCTGCCTGTACCTGTTCATTCTTTACCTCCAGCTCTTCGCTGATTTTCTTGATAATGTCCATGTTGTCTTAATACTCCTGTTTTTTTGTTTATATATTTAGTGTAAATGTTTAAGCTCCATTTTCACTTTTCGTGATTTGGGACCTAAGTCCACTTTACACTTACTGTCTATTGTAGTAGTTTATTCCGTCATCCGGATTGAAGTAGGTTCTGATGTAGCCGTCTGGTGAAACCACAACGAACTCATTGGTCTTCTCTACATAGTAAACATCGTCCCCATCTTCTTTCTCGGTTTTATGAAGTGCCTCCGGATTATTCACAACATCTGATGCAGCATCCTCATAAGACTCTGCGTCCTTGAATCCCATCTCCTTACCGTGCTTCTCAAAATGGTCCTCCAGACGGTAATTATTCTTAAATGTATATTCCTCATAATTACTGTTCGAAGTTGTCGGCTGCTCTTCACCAACATTTGGTGTTATATTCAGCACCAGTAATGCCAGGAGAACCACCGCCATAGTTGCTATTAAAATAATTAATTTCTTATCACCAAACTTCATAACAGTTTATCATTACTCCGTTGTTTCAGTTCCTGTACTCGAACCACCTGTACCTTGACTGCCATTTGTACCACCACTGTTCGACCCTCCGACATTAACTGTATCACTGCCCGGCTGATCTACAGGTTTTATATCAGCATTCTCAGCATCTGTACTCGATGCTGTTTCGGTACTTTCAGTCTTATCTGGTGTTGAACTATAATCCGTCTTATTCTTTGAATTATTGTCTTTTGAAGCAGAACTGTTAGTATCATTTTCAGCATTCTGCTTATTCATTTCATCATCACCAATTACAGTATTATATTCTATCATTGAGTCATTCTCAATAGTTTCATTTATCTCGATACCTATAGTGGAATAGCTGAAATAATTAAAATATATATTTATGCTTGAATCAGAAAACATCTGTACAATATACGGAAGCTCCAGCTCCTGATCAGGATCATCGCCCATAATCTTCATCACACGGGAAATATATTCTGTGTTGCTATGATAATCATTTATTGTAGATATTAGTGTACTATACTCTGAGTCCAGATATTTCATCTCGTAATAGTCAGCAAATCTATTTCCAAATTCCTCATCAAAATAATTGTTTTCAAGAACATTTACTAGGTCAGGATCGTCATAGATATATACTGCCACCGAAAGAAGCTTACCTGATTCATCATCAATGATTATATTAGCACTTCCTGTATCAAAATAAATATTCAGAGACCAACCCAGATACATATCCTTTGTATCCGGGCGGATAATCAATATCATATTTACATTCTCATTGTATGTTATAAATCTTTGTCGAACCTCTTCCCTCGTAACCCCTGTTTCAGACAGGAATTCATCAGTTAGAAATATATCTATAAATGCGTCCGTTGCCAGAGTAGCTGCCCTCGAACTTGAAAGTCTCATATCATATTCGCCATTTTCCATGGCTTCCTCGTTAATAACCACATAAGACGAGTTATCCATGATCATACTCATGTTACGTAGTTTCTCTGAAAATGTAATATTCTCCGACTCAACTCTGACAGGTTCAGCCGCATAATGAATACCATATCCATCAAGATTTTTGTTCTCATATGCAAAGACAAGATATGGAAATGAGTATGCTATCAGAATAGCATTTATTGCTAAAAAGGCTATAATTATCGGCTTTATACTTCCGCCTTTAAACATCTGCAGCACCTCCTCTCAAAGTTACAGTGATTACAGTTCCGATACCTGGTTCACTGCTGAAATTAATATCTCCGTTATGGAGATCAACAATCTTTTTTACTAGTGAAAGTCCAAGACCTGCACCACCCTGCGCACGGGATCTCGCCTTGTCAACTCGGTAAAACGCTTCAGTTACATGTTCGATAGCTTCCTTCGGCATTCCCTTTCCATTATCAGTAATGACAAATGTAACGCCGTCCTCTGCCATCTTCTGGTCAACTCTGATTTTTCCCTTCTTATCGTTATCCATAGCTTTACGGGAGTTATCTATCAGATTGATCAGCAGTGTTCTGACCAGGTCAGGTTCCAGCATTGCCAGTCCCTCTTCAGTTCTGCAGATTATGGAAATGTTCTGCTCTGAAAGAGTCGGCCTTAGATGTGTAACAATGTCCTCAACCATTTCCTTTGGACATACCTTCTTAAGCTCAAGCTTCTCCTTATCAGCGACAAAAAGCTGAAGCAGCTTAAGTGACATATTTTCAAGCCGCTTAGCCTCAGAATAAATATACTGAAGTGCATCCTCTCTATCCTGCTCATCCAGCTCCTGTGTACGGAGAAGTTCAGCATAACCAATGATTGATGTCATAGGTGTTTTAAGCTCATGAGTAAATGCACCCATGAATCTATCCTTCTCCTCAGCAGCAGCTTCCAGAAGTGACACATTCCCCTCCAGCTCTTCTGCCATCTTGTCAAAGTCCTGAGACAGTTCTCCTATCTCATCATTGGTATCTATGTTTGAACGGTAAGAAAGGTTGCCATCAGCAATCTCTCTTGTTGCCTTTGTAAGCCTTGAAAGATGCCTTACAAGGAATGTAGACATGAGCCATGATATAACAACTGAAGCAAAAAGGAGCAGAATAAATGAACTGATGAACATCTGGTGAAGCTTCTTTCGCATACTGGCTACATAGCTGACATCACGACAAATACAGATAATATATGTATCCTCATCAATTATCATTTCTGCTGAACTGATAATGTACTTCATACCTGTATAGTCATTGTCGTAGCTGACATAGATATCGCCCTCACCCTTCATCTCTTTGGCGATCTTCTCGATATTGATATCAATATTCTTTCGCTGAAGATTTCCGTAGATTAGACTCTTATCCTTGTACAACAAAAAGACATCCGAAGATGTCTGATATGTTCCCAGCCTTCTAAGTGTCTGAATCAGCTGCTCATCGCCAGTCTGCTCCCCATTCTCGTAGGAAATCTGAATGACACTGGTCACCATCTGAGCATTGTCCACCGCCTCCTTCTCCTCACGGGTAAGAGAATCCATGTAGGACCGGTGAATCATGATGGTCGAACCAAAACTGAAAAGAAGCGCCACCAGAAGGGTTGTTAAAATTGTAATCTTTAATCTAAAACTCATTATAATTATACATCTAGGCGGTACCCCACCTTGCTCACTGACTTCAACTCTTTCTCAAGGCCTGCTTTCTTACGGAGTCGCTGTACATGCAGGTCTACTGTTTTACTTCCATATTCCAATTCACCGCCCCATACTTTTTCGTAAATACTGTCACGGTAAAGTGCTGTGTTTGGAGTTCTAAGGAATAACAGCAGCAGGTCAAACTCCTTAGGTGTGAGTGCAATCTCCTTGCCATCTCTCTTTGCCACCATGGAAGACGCATCCACATAGAGCCCATTTAACTCGAATATGTCCTCTGTCTTATTGTATCTGCGGAGTACTACTTCAACCCTCGCAATGAGCTCTGCCACCTCAAACGGCTTGACTATATAATCCTCAGCTCCCATCTTGAGTCCCTTAACTCTGTCATCCAGTGCATTCTTCGCTGTAAGGAAAATTACTGGGACGCCAAGTGGTCTGATATATTCCATCAGTTCAAAACCATCAACTTCTGGAAGCATAATATCCAGCAGAATAAGGTCATAAACTGATTCATCTATTTTATCAAGAGCCTCATTTCCATCGAATGCCTGCTCGCAGACATAGCCAGCCCCCTTCAGGCTCATTCTTATCAGATTGGAAATAGGTTTTTCATCTTCTACAATGAGTATCTTAATCATACTAACCTCCAAGATTATCACATACAAACGATATTGCTTGAGCATTTTTTCTAAAAATAAAACGATGTATGTCCCTCGTTCGGAAACATACATCATTTTATCATCTATTTATCATCAACTCAAGCCTTTGAACACCATTTCAAATAGCTCTCAGGCCCGACTAGTCAGCAAAGAAAAGTTAGAATATTTAGTCTTCAAGTGCAGCGAAACCAGTCTTAATATCAGCAAGTATATCCTCGATATTCTCGAGACCAACTGAAAGACGGATCATACCACCCTCAATACCAGCTGCAACTAGCTGCTCATCTGTAAGCTGACGATGTGTCTCACTTGCTGGGTGAAGAACGCATGTACGTATATCAGCAACATGAACTTCATTTGAAGCAAGCTTAAGTGAATCCATCCACTTCATTGCCTTATCACGACCACCCTTAATTACGAAGGATATAACTCCGCAAGCCTTTCCGCCTAAGTACTTCTTAGCAAGCTCGTGGTTCTTATCATCCTCAAGTGCTGGGAATGTTACTGACTCAACATATGGACTTTCCTTAAGGAATTTAGCTACCTCAAGTGCATTTTCGAAGTGACGCTCCATACGAATTGGAAGTGTCTCAAGCCCGAGGTTAAGAAGGAATGCGCTGTGAGCAGCTGGGTAACATCCAAAGTCTCTCATCAGCTGCATACGAGCCTTAAGTATATAAGCAAGCTTTCCATAATCTCTTACATAGCATGTTCCATGGTAGCTCTCATCCGGCTCAACAAGTTCAGGGAACTTGCCATTTGTCCAGTCGAACTTACCACTATCAACGATCATACCACCACCCTGTACAGCATGGCCATCCATGTACTTTGTTGTTGAATGAACAAC
>CACZRU010000371.1 GCA_902783605.1 uncultured Lachnospiraceae bacterium | reverse complement strand
TGTAACCTTTCCTACCAGGATATCTCCGGCACGAACCTCAGCACCAATACGGATGATACCATTTCCATCAAGATTTCTTGTAACGTCAGCATTCAGACCTGCAAGCTCTCTTGTAATCTCTTCTGGTCCAAGCTTAGTGTCACGAGCTTCTGACTCGTATTCTTCTATATGTACAGATGTATAAACATCATCTTTAACAAGTCTCTCTGAAAGAAGAACAGCATCCTCGTAGTTGTAACCTTCCCATGTCATGAATCCGATAAGCGGGTTCTTTCCAAGAGCAAGCTCACCGTTAGAAGTTGAAGCACCGTCTGCTATTACTTCTCCAGCCTTAACCTTATCTCCCTTGAAAACAATCGGTCTCTGATTCATACAGTTACCCTGATTGCTTCGTGAGAACTTAATTACATTGTAAACATCCTCTAATCCATCTTCATCAGCCTTGATAATAATCTTCTCGCTTGATGAGTATGTAACAACACCATCACGCTTAGCGATGATTGTAACACCTGAATCCCTTGCTGCCTTTGACTCAATACCGGTACCTACAACAGGTGCATCAGTCTTAAGAAGTGGAACTGCCTGACGCTGCATGTTTGAACCCATGAGGGCACGGTTAGCATCGTCGTTCTGAAGGAATGGTACCATGGAAGTAGCAACTGAGAATACCATACGAGGAGAAACGTCCATGAAGTCCACTCTTCTCTTTGGATATACGGAAATCTCTTCACGGCATCTTCCGGCAACATTCTTATTTACAAAATGATTCTCCTCATCTAATGGCTCTGATGCCTGAGCAACAATATACTGGTCCTCTTCATCAGCGGTCATATAAACAACCTCATCTGTTACAACAGGATTCATAGGATCGGTTTTGTCTACTCTTCTATAAGGAGCCTCAATAAAACCATATTTATTTATACGGGCATATGTAGCCAGTGAGTTGATAAGACCGATGTTAGGTCCTTCAGGTGTCTCGATAGGGCACATACGACCATAGTGTGTATAGTGAACGTCTCGAACTTCGAAGCCCGCTCTCTCTCTTGAAAGACCACCAGGTCCAAGAGCTGAAAGACGTCTCTTGTGAGTAAGCTCTGAAAGTGGGTTATTCTGATCCATGAACTGTGAAAGCTGTGATGAACCGAAGAACTCTTTAACAGCAGCTATAACAGGCTTGATGTTAATAAGACTCTGTGGAGTGATTGACTCAGGATCCTGTGTCTGCATACGGTCCTTGATTACTCTCTCAAGTCTTGTAAGACCGATACGATACTGGTTCTGAAGAAGTTCTCCAACAGATCTGATACGTCTATTTCCTAAGTGGTCGATATCATCAAATGAACCAACATTATATTCAACATTCAAGTTATAGCTGATAGAAGCAAAGATATCATCCTTTGTGATGTGCTTTGGAATAAGCTCATTAAGGTTAGCCATGATAGCTTCCTTAAGTCCTTCTTCATCATCCTCATACTGCTCAAGGAGTTTCTCAAGTACTGGGAAGTATACACTCTCCTCAATTCCAAGATCCTCTGCAGTTACACCTGGAAGCACATTCTGAATCCATGGCATAATATCTACAGCTCTATTTGAAATAACCTTAACAACAGCAACCTCTTCCTTAATAGCAATATTAGTAACAGGTGCCTGCTCAACTTCTATATAGTTATCCTTTGTTATCTCCATTCCAGCTGGGAAGAGAACCTTGCCCTCCTCACCATTCTCTGTCTTGGTAGTAACATCCTCTGCAAGAACCATCTTCTCAATGCAGTTTCTGAAGCCCATCTTGTTAGAGTCAACAATCTTAGACTTGTTTGTATCAAACTTGGTCACCGCTCTGATTGTAACTGAAGGAATAGCACTATCCTGAAGTGCCTTAGCAATTTCCTTAGTAATCTTTGTACCTGCTTCGTAAAGGACTTCTCCTGTAGTTGGATCTACTGCATCCTCAGCAAGGCTGTGTCCTGTAATACGGCTGACATAGTTCAGCTTCTTGTTGAACTTATATCTTCCGACATGAGCCAGGTCATATCTTCTCTGATCGAAGAACATGGAGTTGATGAGACCCTCAGCACTTTCTACTGCAAGAGGCTCACCAGGTCTCAGCTTTTTATAAAGCTCAAGAATACCCTCTTCATACTTAGTAGAAGAATCTTTAGAGAAAGAAGCTAAGAGCTTTGGCTCATTTCCGAAGAATTCAATGATGTCTTCGTTAGAAGCTTCGCCAAGAGCAGTACCCTTACATATTGAACGTATGAATACTGAAATAGGAACCTTCTTATTTCTATCTACTTTTACATAAAATACGTCATTTGCATCTGTTTCGTACTCTAACCATGCACCTCTGTTAGGAATAACCTGACATGAGAATAATGGTTTACCTGTTTTGTCATGTGCATTTGAATAGTAAATACCAGGAGAACGAACTAACTGGCTTACTATTACTCTTTCGGCACCATTTATAACGAAGGTACCAGTTTCTGTCATAAGCGGCATATCACCCATAAAGATTTCAGGTTCATATACATCTCCTATAACACCATCTTCCTGATGGTAGAGACGAACCTTAACTCTAAGTGGAGCGGAATATGTCACATCCCTTTCCTTACACTGTTCGATAGTATACTTCTTCTCGTCAACACAAAGTCTGTAATCCACAAACTCTAAAACGAGATTGCCCGAAAATGAAGTAATCGGACTAATGTCTCTGAACGCTTCGGCGAGTCCTTCCTTAAGGAACCATTGATAGGAATCAACTTGAACGCCGATGAGGTTTGGCATCTGTAGAACTTCTTCACTCTCTGAGTAGCTCATACGGATGTTCTTACCTGACTTAATTGGATGCATTCTGTAGTTTTCCATTTGACGTATTTCACCTCTCGATTAGATTATCACCAAATGGCTAAATCAGTAAAATAAGTACAACACGAAGTAAGCTCTTTATAATAAAGAGCATAATCTTCCAATTTAACCTATAGTGACAATTTATAACTTTAACATTTTCAATTGCAAATTGCAAGGGGAAATTTAAATTTTTTTGAAATTTAAAAAAGGGATGACATTTATATCTGTCATCCCCTAAACTCTCCTTATTTCATCAATATTGAAACCATTCTCTCCTAAAGCAATTCTCCTATCTATGTAATTCCAAGCAAAAAACGGTTACTCATATTCCACAGTTGC
>CACZRU010000370.1 GCA_902783605.1 uncultured Lachnospiraceae bacterium | reverse complement strand
GTAAGGCAACACTAAGGCTTTCACCATTTAAGAAATTTGGTAAAATTAATTAATGAAGAGCATCCGGTATATCCGGATGCTTTTTCGACTCATATATGGGAGGATTTTAAAGATGGGTGTTACTGAAATTAAAGATGAACTTAATAGTATTCTTGTTTTGCCATTAATGGATTATCAACTTAAAAAGGAAGCACTTGATTCTTATATACAGAAGTATTCTGCTGATGAGAAAGCTGGAATCATTAAACTTGTAGAAAGAGCGAAAAAAGAAATGAGCTTTATAGACTCAGAAATAAGCAGAGTAAATGATATGATGAAATTTGAGAGGAAGTACTCTGATGAGTATCATGCCATATGTGGAGTTGATGAAGTGGGCAGAGGTCCATTTGCAGGTCCTGTAGTTACAGCATCAGTTATTCTGCCAAATGATATAGTGATTCCATATGTGAATGATTCCAAGAAGGTTCCTGAAAAAATCAGAGAAGAGCTATATGATATTATTCTTGATGTAGCTGTTAGTTACAGTTTTGGAATTAAGGATGAGAAGTTCATTGATGAATATGGTATTAAAGATGCTGATTTATTAGCTATGAGGGATGCTGTTCTGGGACTAAATGTACCTGCTGATATGGTTCTGGTCGATGCATTTCAAATTCCAGACCTGGATATTAAGCAGGTCCCTATTACTAAGGGTGATACAATATCACAGTCTATTGCGGCGGCAAGTATTATAGCTAAGGTTAAGAGGGACCGCTTTATGGATGAGATGGATGCAAAATATCCTGAATATGGATTTGCTAAACATAAAGGCTATGGAACTGCTGAGCATATTGCTGCTATTAAGAAATATGGTCCATGTCCTATACATAGAAGGTCTTTCATCAAGAAATATATAAATGAATAGTTTTTATTTAGAGGAGAGGTATTGGAGAATAATAGACAAGTTGGGGCAAAATGGGAGCAGATAGTTGCTGATTATCTAAAGGATAAGGGGTATATGATCCTTCAGATGAATTACAGAACTAGATATTCAGAGATAGATGTAATTGCAGAAGATGGAGAATATCTTGTTTTTATTGAAGTGAAATACAGAAAAACTGCTGCTTCAGGTTATCCTGTGGAGGCAGTTAATGCGAAGAAGATAAGTCGTATTCGAAATGCTGCGCTATATTATCTTAGGGATAATCACTATATAATTGACAACACAAATATAAGGTTTGATGTGGTTGGTATTCTTGGTAATGAGATAAATCATATCATTAATGCCTTTTGACTTTTATATATTGTCACTTTGTGGTACAATGTGAAACGGTTTTTATATCATGGAATATTATCTTATATATTTCTATATAAATTAATTGATATAATTATTTATTGAAAAAATCAGGCAGGTGAGATAATGGCTAAAAAGATCGTCGCAATAGTAGGACGACCTAATGTCGGAAAATCAACTCTCTTTAATACTCTTGCTGGAGAAAGACTTGCGATTGTTAAGGATACTCCAGGAGTAACCAGGGATAGGATATATGCCGATGTTGAATGGTTAAATTATAACTTTACAATAGTTGATACAGGTGGAATAGAAACGGAGTCAGAAGATATAATAATGCGCTCCATGAGGGAACAGGCTGAAATAGCCATTGAAACCTCAGATGTTATTATTTTTGTTACGGATGTAAGAGCTGGAGTTACAGCTTCAGATATGCAGGTTGCTGATATGCTTCGAAGGTCTAAAAAGCCTGTAGTTCTTTGCGTTAACAAGGTTGATAATTTTGAAAAATATGAACCATTTGTCTATGAATTCTATAATCTTGGAATTGGTGATCCACATCCTGTGTCTGCTAACAGCAAGCTTGGCCTCGGTGATATGCTTGAACAGGTAGTAGCTGAGTTTGGCGACACAACAGAAGTGGAAGAAGATGAAGATATCCCAAGAATAGCTGTTATAGGAAAACCTAATACTGGAAAATCCTCTATTATTAATAAACTTCTTGGAACCGAACGCCTTATTGTGTCAGATATCGCAGGTACCACTAGAGATGCAATTGATACTAAAATAAAGCGAAATGGCAGAGAATACATCTTTATTGATACAGCCGGTCTTCGTCGTAAGAGCAAGATCAAAGATGAAATTGAAAGATTCAGTATTATCAGAACTGTTGCTGCTGTTGAAAGATGCGATATTGCAATTCTTATGATAGATGCTGAAGAAGGTGTTACGGATCAGGATACAAAAATAGCCGGTATTGCTCATGACCGTGGTAAGGGAATGATAATCGTAGTGAATAAGTGGGATCTTATTGAGAAAGATACCAACACTATGAATAAGATGAAAAAAGATATAAGAAATAAATTGGCATATATGCCTTATGCTGAGATGCTTTTTGTTTCAGCACTTACAGGTCAGAGACTTAATAAGATTTTTGATACTATTGATACTGTTGAACAGTATGCCTGCCTTAGAATACAGACTGGTGTACTCAATGAAATTCTTACTGATGCTGTGGCTGAAAATGAACCGCCAACAGATAAGGGCAAGAGGCTTAAGCTCTTTTATATTACTCAGGTTTCAGTTAAACCACCAACTTTTGTACTGTTCGTAAACAGTAAGGAACTGGCTCATTTCTCTTATATAAGATATATAGAGAATAAGCTGAGAGAAGCGTTCCTGTTTACTGGAACACCTATAAAGATTAT
>CACZRU010000369.1 GCA_902783605.1 uncultured Lachnospiraceae bacterium | reverse complement strand
TTTCCCTAGCAGTTTTTCCTAGCAGCTTTTCCTAGTAGTTTAGTCAATCAGTTCTAATAGTTCCTCATAAACAAATTCTACAGATTTAGCTCTAACATTATTTCTTCCTATTTCACCGAACTGCTGTGTAAATGTATGAACTTCACCGTTTATCCAGAAACCAAAGCAAACCATTCCCACAGGTTTTGACGCAGTACCACCTGTCGGTCCAGCAATGCCAGTTATTCCAACGCCAACATCCGCTCCCATAGCCTTTGCTGCACCTTCAGCCATTTGTCCTGCTACTTCGATACTTACTACCCCTACCTCTTTAATAGTTTCTTGCTTTACGCCCAGATACTTCATCTTTGCTTCATCTGCATAAGTTACAAAGCTGACATCCAGAACCTTTGAAGCATCAGGTACATTTACAAGACGTCCTGCAGCCAGCCCTGCTGTGCATGATTCCGCAAAGCTTATGCGATAGTTTTTCTCAATCAGTTTTTCAACAACCTTATATTCTATATCTTTATTCTGTGTTTCAGTCATTTTTTTGTTCCACCTTGAGATTTTTTATTCTACTTTTATTCTACTTTTATTCTACTCTGTCGGAACACTTTCCAGAGTACCATCCAGTTGTCCAGCCTGCTCACCCTGCTTCTCAACATTTTCTCTAGCTTTATCCTCCAGCTGAGTTCCAATATCTACTTCCTGCTCAATGATTCCCTGACTTTCTTCTGTAGTCTCTTCCTTTTTATCGCCACAAGCTGTTAATGTTCCAAGTGAAAAGATCAGTAGAAATGATATCACTATTAATTTTGTTTTCTTTTTCAAATTACTCATCACTAAAACCTCCATAATAATAAATAATGGTAAATAATAGTAAATATAGTTACAATATCTCTAGCTATGAATTATATCATCTCTTCAGGAAGATTTACAGAACGATATTCTTTTGCAATATTTGAACCTATGATTTTTGAAATTGTTAAAGCAGTTTTCTATGTATAGAAAAAAGCAGATTGAAAATATCATTTCCAATCTGCTCTAGTCTGCCCTTTTCTATAAGCCATCATACATTATCTTGATTATATAGTCCGCTCTTCATTAACCAGCTTTTCTGACATCATGACCACAAACTTCAATCAGTTCATAAAAGTTGTCAATTTCCTTAAGATCCCTCTTAGAGATTTCTGCCACCTGCAGATCAAAGTCTTCTGGGTGAATAAATAGAGGAATGTTGTCCCACCAGATTTCGTAATTCTTCTTTATCAGGTACTCTTCATCTATATATCTGCGAAGCTTCTGGCCATCTTCTTCAGTCCACCTTGAGATTCCAAAGAGCTGCCAGCCATGATTACCACCAATAGATGCAGACTTAACAATCCCATTTTCATCAGTGTACATTACCCATTCATCAGTCTCCTCATGCAGTTCGCATGCTGCATATCCAGATTTTTCAAAGTATGGAGTAAGTATCTCTGGATTGTAGATGATCTGATCGCCATCTACACAGATTGCATTGTGAAGATATTCTCTGGCAACAAACATGGAAGAGATATTATTCCTTGTTTCATAATATGGATTATACAGAATATCAATATCCGGATACTTCTCTTTTACTTCTTTGAATCTCTCTGCCAGATAACCGGTCACAACATGAATCTCATTTATCCCATTTTTATGAAGAGCATCAATGACTGTATCAATCATTCTGACTCCATTAACCTTAACCATTGGCTTTGGTGTATCATCTGTCGCAGGTCTAAGACGACTTCCCATACCTGCTGCCATTATTATCGCTCTTTCTGCCTTATGAACTAACTTCTCCATTCTTATCACCACTTTCCTCTCCATTTTAAACAATGTCTTAATCGCTGTCTTTTGTTCACGATTTATTATTTTCTGTATTTTGGTGAACATTATATGACTGTGCTTTTCGTTTGTCAAGTGAAATGTGACATAACACTTTATAAAAGTCCGGTGATATGGTAGAATATTTTGAGTTAATTAATAATTGAGTTTATTAAAAAGATTAAGTTTATTAAAGAAGAAAGTGTCTTAAGGGGAGGTTAAACACTAAAATGGGTGAATTAATTTTTAAACAAAGAAAGAGAAACTGGTGCGGACTTCCATGGTCCTTCACAATATACAGCTTTGATGAAGAACGCATCTTTATCGAAAAGGGTGTATTCACTAAGCAGGAGGACGAGGTTAGACTTTACCGTGTTCTTGACATTTCACTTACCCGTTCATTTGGACAGAGAATCTTCGGCATGGGCACCATCAAGATTGACAGTTCAGATAAGACCATGAAATGCTTCGAACTGAAAAATATCAAGAACGCTAAGGAAGTTAAGGAGCAATTGTCTCAGCTGGTTGAAGAAGAAAGACAGCGTAAAAGAATCACAGGCCGTGAGTACATGTCAGATCATGAGCACGACGGCTATGATGATGACTTCTACGATGAGCACGACCATCAGTAATCGTTATAATCAATAATTATCAATAATCAACAGATAATAGCACCCAGAAACTGCATTAACCATAATGCATCTTCTGGGTGTTTTTTGTTTTGTTTTATTATCTTCTTTTTATCAGCAGAATACCTGATTATGACATTTGTCACATTCACATTGTGACACAGTTCACTACCGTAAAAAACTCACTTTGCTACAATATGCTCAAATGAACAAAGCATAGTACGAATGGGGACAGCTCCATTTGCACATAGAGAAAGGAAAAGCTATGAGCGAAACTGTTGTTAAGATTACAAATTTGGTTAAACGATACAAGGAGCTGATTGCTCTGGATAATTTCAGTCTAGAGATAAAGAAGGGTGAGGTCTTCGGACTTCTGGGGCCAAATGGTTCTGGTAAGACTACCACCATCAACTGCCTTCTTTCTCTTCTCACTTACGACAAGGGCGAGGTCCAGCTCTTTGGTGAGAAAATGGGACCTAATCGCAGGGATTTGAAAAGAAGAATCGGCGTTGTATGTCAAAATGTGGCAGTTTTTGATGAGCTTACCGTATACGAAAACATCGACTACTTCTGTGGATTATATATAAAGGACAGAAAAACCCGTAAGCAGTATGTCGAGGAAGCAATAGAGTTTGTTGACCTGAATGATTTTAGAAAGTTCTATCCTAAGAAGCTCTCCGGCGGCCTTCTAAGACGACTGAATATAGCCTGTGGAATCGCCCATAAGCCAGACCTGATAATCCTTGATGAGCCAACCGTTGCAGTTGATCCCCAGTCCAGAAATAAGATTCTTGAGGGCGTTGTAGAGCTGAACAAAAATGGTGCAACTATCATCTACACCTCCCACTACATGGAAGAGATTGAGCAGATCTGTTCAAGAATTCTCATTATGGATAAGGGAAAGGAGGTTGCTTCTGGAACCAGCGAAGAGCTTAAGGGCAAGATAAAGAATACAGAAAATGTAATCGTTGATGTCAAGAAGTTCCCTGAGGCACATATCGAGGCAATCCGTAAGCTTAATCATGTATATGATGTTCAGTATATGAGTGACAAGCTGATAATCAAGTGCAGTGGTGGAAAGCATAATATCACACATGTTATTGAATACTTCTCTGAGCATGAGCTTAACTATGAACGCATTTACTCAGAACTCCCAACACTAAATGATGTCTTCCTGGAAATCACAGGAAAAGAACTGAGAGACAAAGATTGATAAACCAAACAAAGCCAAAGAAAAAAAGAAAACACATATAAAGCAAATAGAAAATAAATTGAGAACAAACAGAAAACAAAAAAATAAGCAGATAAATAGAGGATAAATAAATGTTTGGAAGAATTCTATTAACACAACTTAAGATGAGTGTCAGATCAAAGAAATACATGTTCTGGACTCTCTTATTCCCAATACTTCTGGGTACACTCTTCTACTTCGCCTTCAGTTCTATCTACAGTTCAGCCACAAGTCACTCTATACCAGTAGTAATAGAGATTTCAGACGACGCTGTTGAAGAATATAAAGTTATGCAGGCTTTTTCTAACCTTGATAAAGACAAAATGACTGACGACATGGAACAGTATTATACCGATAAAGCCACAGCCGAAGCCATGGGCGAATCATTTAACAAGGACATTCCTGTGGATGAAGATATACTGGACGAAATGGAGAAAATGCATAGCTATGACGACATGATGGGCTACAATCTTGACATGTTCCCTTATGAATACCTTACAATCGATAAAACTGAGATTGACAGCATAGACAGCCAGGACCTTCCATTTATGGAAGTTATAAAAGCTCTGGAATTTGAAGACGGAACAAAGATGATCGAGCAAGTTGAGTGCAGTTCTCATGAAGAGGCAGAAAAAATTCTGGAAGACGGTGATATCGCAGGAATCATCACTGTAAACAGTTTAAAGGATGTGACTCTGCTTACCAATGGAAATGGAGTTAATCACAGTATCCTCTCCAATATCATCAGCAAGTATAGACTTGAAGTAAGCAAATCCATTGACCAGATAAACGAAGAACCAGAAAACCTGGAGCAATTTGATGCAATAATGGATGAAAACGCAAAAAGCCTGGAATTCGTTGAAGCAAAGGGAATGGCAGGCGAAAATAAAGATCCATTTATCGCTTACTTCTATAACCTGATAGCAATGGTCTGCATCATGGGATCTGTAGCTTCACTAAATACCGTAATAAGCAATCAAGCAAACCAAACAACCACAGGAATAAGAATGGATTGTTCTCCTGCAGTAAAAGTTGTCTGTGAGCTGGCACAGCTTGCTGCCGTACTCATCATACAGATAGCAATTGCTACTATCACTCTCACTTACCTGATGTTCCTATTAAAGCTAAAGTTTGGAGGCGACATCCCGATCATCTACCTCACCACATACCTGGCAACATTAATCGGTGTAACACTTGGTTTCCTGGTAGGACATATAGGGAAATGGAACGCTGACAAAAAGGAATCCCTCCTTATGGTAGTTATTCTCGGTGGAGGATTTATGTCAGGACTTATGATGCAGGATATGAAGATCATTATTGAGCAGAAGGCCCCTTGGTTCAACCGTATTAACCCTTCAGCTGTTATTACAGACGCTTTTTACTCACTAAATATATTCGGCATAGGGCCTCGTTATTACAGATCAATTATGTACATGGTCATACTAAGCTCAGTAATGCTGATAACCGGATGTTTATTATCAAGAAAAAGCTCTTATAAGAGTTTATAAATTACAGATTTATAAATTTCAAATTAATGGAACATATTTATTTAAAACTGGAACATATTATTTAAAACTTATGAGGGGAAACAATATGTTAGTATATAAAACATTTTTCAAGGTCATGAAAAAATACAAGGTATCACTGACCATGTATTCTATAATTATAATTGCTATGCTGATCTTTACTGCAAAAATGTATGCTTCAAACAGCAAAGAAGTCGCAGTTGAAGATAAACAATACACCCTCCTGGTAGTAGATAACGATCAGTCTGACATTTCTAAGGAATTTGTTGAATATCTTGGAACCAAGCATACACTTAAAGAAGGCAGCTTCTCAGATGATCAGATAAAGGACCTTCTGTACTATGAGAATATATCCGAATACATCGTTATCCCTGAAGGTTTTGGGGACGAATTCAAAAAGGCAGTAAATTCAAAAACTACAAATGAAACAGATGAGTTTTTTACAGATAATCTTCTTCAGGCAACCTACGACGAAGCTCTCCCTAGAGGAATCTTTATCAATATGCAGATCAACCAGTATTTAAATGCCGTTCGGGATTATATGGCTTCAGGAATGAGTCTTAAAGAAGCTTCAGAAAAAACAACTGATGCTCTGGATACATCTAAATTTGTAGAAATACAGAAAAAGGAAATAGTTTCATCTGAAAGTATATATACCTCATTTCAGTTTCTCCCATTTGGTATTATCTCCATAATCTTTTCGGGAGTACTGCCAGCAATAATGAGTTTTAACGAAACTGAAAAGAAGAACCGCACAATCGTCTCAAGTCACAAAATGACTTCAAGAAATTTCGCACTGGTTTTAGGTTC
>CACZRU010000368.1 GCA_902783605.1 uncultured Lachnospiraceae bacterium | reverse complement strand
TCATCAAAGAATTTAATCTTATCCGAAAACTCTTCATAAGAGATATCACCAGCATTGAATTTCTCGGCATTTTTTTCAAACTGTATTACTGATCCATCCAGCATTTTTCCCATAATAATGTCTGCATCTTTAAATCCTTCTATAAGATCCTTTGCTATATCCTCTAAGTCAATTCTGCATAAATAAAAGACAAAGTTTAAATCATCATCTTTATACAACTCGACTACTTTAAGGCTTTTTAAATCAATATCAAATTTATATACTGCACCTTTTTCTCCAGCCCACTTTTTTTGCTTGACTTAACTGCGTTGTTAAATAAAACCCTGAACCAAAGTCAAGATTCTTCCGTTTATTGAATAATAAGAATTCCTTAATATCAGAGTCTTTAATTCCATGATAGAGAATCATATGCTCTTCTTTCCAATCTCAAACAAATTATATCTTTACTCTGTATATCCAACAATGCCTATAAATACCTGAGAAGCCGGCCTTGCATTCCTTTCTCCAGTTCAAGAAAACTACATTAATGCTCTTCCGTATTCGGAATCCTTAGTGACCAAAGTATACTCAGAAGGATTGCTCCTGCTGCCAATTCTGTCTGTTCCTCCAAGTAGTTCATACGGGGTTACATCAAGAACGCTGCATATGATCAAGATTTTCTCGCTCACTGGATTTGTCTTCTTTCTCTTCCAGTCACTGATGCTGCTCTGTGTAATCCCGTTTTCTCAAAGAACTCCTTTTGGCTCATCCCTCACTTATCCAGCAGTCCGAATATTCTTCTTGATATTGTCATCTGTTCCTGCCCTTTCAGTCTCAAGTGCTAAGCTGCTTTTACATAATCTATTCATATATAGTAACCCAATACTCTTCAACGGTGTCAGACACATGTTCCGTCCTTAAACCTCGGCAGCAGTTTTCTTATGTAGAATAACACCGAATATAATCCGCAGCCAAAGATTGCTAGAAATACCACCTTCATTATCACAAACACCTCTTTACTATCCGTAGTAAATGGCGTGAAGGCCAGCGGCAGCAAAACACAACCAGCGATAAATAGTCCAAAGACCCAGAATCCGCTCTTCAATTCTTCCGGCACTCTTAATTGCCGTTTCCGCTCTTCAGACTGCTTAATACGCAGTTCTGTCGCAACTAATTCACCCTTGGCTTTATTCAATTCATTTTCCCATCGTTGGTACTCTAGCCCTGATGCCCCATAGCTTTCGATTCCGCCAAGTGCGCTCGGTGTCACCATAAACTGGCCGGAACTTGTGAGTCCATTATTGTGGTAATAAGCCTCGAAGTGATCTTTAATTGCATCACTGATGCAGCTAACAAAGTTCTCTGAAATATCTGGGAGTGCAAACTGAATCGCCTTCACAAGTTCATAATGAGTTTTTTCACCAGCCATCTCTGCGAACAGTTCCAGAACCTTCTGTGCATCCTTCCAGTATGATGCAAGCGATTCCAAATCCTCGTATCCGGACATTTCATTCAAATTAACCGCATCTGAAAAGTTTTCTCCACTCAGTAGCTCTTTGATATGCTGACCAATAAACGAAATCCCTGCATCCTCAGCAATCCAATCTTCATGATCTGCGATATCGTCTTCAAGTAAGTGCTTTTGCTCGCTAAGTTCTCTTATTTCTTCTTCGACTGCTGTTCTACCATTATTAATCTCAATAACCTTCTGAGCGATTAAACCACCGAGAATAGCCACAAAGGAGGCTGATCCAGCCGAGATAGTTGTGAAAAACGACGTCAGATCGTACATGGATGCCTCCCTTCCCTGTCGCAGTTCTTAACCCGTGTACTCTCTCTGAATGGTCTTCCTCCACCACAGCCAGATAAGCAGTAAAGTCAGGTAAGACTTTGTCCTTTAGCAATCCACCATTGCAAAGTTTTCTGATGTAGTTGTGTGAGTCATCTGGCTGATAGGGCTATCAACCGCTAATAACATAGTAGTAGGTACGAGTCTCCTGCTTGTTGGCTCCCGCAACTTTGTATATCAAGAACTTGGAAAAACAGCTTTATTCCAATCCTAGCCCTGATATCACTTTAGATACAAACTTCTGAATGTCAAGATAATAACCTTTGTTTTCAAAGAAAACATATTCTCTCAGATTATCATCCAATACAACGGCTTTATTAACCGTTTTGTCCTCGTCATCTTTTCTTTCAACCTCACATCCACTCTTATTAAAAGATATACTACATTTGTTTAGTCCATTCGTAAAAACAAATACAAAGCTGCTGCACTTGCAATACGTTTCAATAGAATCAACAAATGCTTTTTTTATATTATCTCCCAAATCAATAGCTTCACATTCAGGAAATATAATCTTAAAATCTTCGTATCCTTTTGGTTTCAGTATTTTGCATATGTCTTCAATAAAAGAACCTGTTTCATATAATAGAAATACTTTAGAAAGTATATCAAAATACAGTTTAATGTTCTTATAATCATTACCGTTAATGCCCATCTTTTTTGTAAAATGAGCCGCTGCATTTCTTTTTTTCTGTATTGTATTATCTATTAGTTCTTTAAAGCTTTTATCAGTTGTTGCTTTGATATAAGCTATTGTCTTATCTTCAATGCCCAAAACTGCCTTCATTTGGCTCGCGGTATAAGAAGATGGTGTACTAAACCATTTTTCGTCAACTCTCTCCTCAATAAATGTATTCTTTAATAAATACCTTAGTGTCCTCCATGCTACCCATGAATCTAAAAGTACCCACCCATAGGCTGACATTGATTGTTGTAATGAAGCCTCCTCCTGTTCAGGTGCATATTTACATATTGCAAGTATTCTTGGTTCAATATCTTTAATGTGTCCGTCTAATCTGTGCATTAGAATTCACCTGAAAAGTACTCTATTCCTGCATTAATTCGCTCATACGCAGACTTTATTGATGAAGTTCTTCTTGCTTGAAACAGCTCCGAAAACTTCTCTTCACCGATACTATATTTCCAATTCTTAATATAACTTGACAAGTTTTCTGAATTTATACTTTTACCAAGCACTAGTTTTCTATATGTAAGCCCCACCCAAATAGCTTCAAGAAAAGTCTGAGCCGGCCTTGTATAAGGAGATAAATCTTCCACCGACAACTGAATTACTTCATCAAACGCCGCATCGAAAACCTCTATGAATTCTTCTTTGCTATGGTAAATAACACTATTTCTTTTCTTTTTAGGTTTATCAAAGTCTTTTTGCTGATCAAAGAAAACATCTAGAAACTCTCTCGTTGAACTCCCCGTATATTGTTTGGGATAATTGAAATAGTATGCCCAAAACTTCAATAGCAGTTCTTGAATCTGTGAATAATTACCAAAAGTTCGATTATTCTTCGATCTAAGGAAATCCCATTTCCTTAGTTTTTCGTCAGCGGATAATTGGTTAATGTACCTTGCCAGTTCTCCATATGATACGGCCATTCGTATTTCCTGTGCAGTAAGGGCAATTCCTCCTGTATTAATTCTTTGAAATGCAAGATACATTGAAGATTGACCATCATCTGGTGCTATTTGTCTCATTACTGTAATATTGAGCAGCGTATCTTCTAATCTATCTTTATCTTCCTGATCTAACTCCTCGAATGTACGTCCCGTCCAGTTTGGATGAATATTTCCAACTAATCTAAATACACTATCACCATACATTCCTCTCTTAATATATGAGTATAGTGAGTTTAGTCTCTGCTGCCCGTCGACAACCAAATACCTGTTCTTTTCCATATCATCATATATAAACATTGATGGTACAGGTAGTCCTCTTAGTATGGAATCGACAAATTCAGACGCCTTTTTTATATTCCATACGTTTGCGCGCTGGAAGTCTGGGACAATCAACTTTTTCCCCCACCACTTCATAAGTGTAGATAAATTGTAAGTGTTATAAAAAACTGCAATATCATATGCCATCAACTTATTATTATCAATTACCTCATCTACCTCATAATCTTGATTATCTAATTCAATTTCGTTAATCATTACCCCTCCCGTTATATTGTATGATAATTCTTTGACTTTCATGGTGCATTTCTTTGTTTACGCGAAATATTTGAAATGCTACTTACCGTTTTCCGATGCACTTAGACGAAGAAGATGCCGGTTTCCTCATTGTCATGGTTATTAGTTGTCAGGCACGAATATCGGAGCAAGAATAAACAATCTTCTTCTTATATGATGTCAGTTACACAATAAAGTGTGTCTTTACTATTATATCAGAGATTAAACCACACTGAATAGCAGAGCGGAAAGGATGCACTCAAACAGCGGAAGACCTGCTTGGTTATTCTTGGGCGCTGAAAGCGCCTGTCCGATGAAACGGAAATCACCTGTCCGGCGACAGGAAATCATGCATGTACTATCGTCCAAGGGCGGCGAAGCCGCCAGGAGGCTTTAAGCCTCCTGGCAGACGCATCGTAAATTCGCTTTACTCTGCTTCATTAGGGCGGAGC
>CACZRU010000367.1 GCA_902783605.1 uncultured Lachnospiraceae bacterium | reverse complement strand
TTCTAAAACGGATCATAGGACGCGCATGTTTACGGATACTAGTAAATACAAGTTCTCCTGTTTCACCATCATTTAAAACATCTCCCGTCTTTGGATCTACAGTTTCAACCAGGATATGATCCTCAGCAAGATGAAGTCCGTCCTGTTCATCACACATTCCGGCACAAGCTCCAAAAATATCAGATAGACCATAGAATTCAATAAGCTTGGCATCCCAAAGTGCCTCTATAGCTTTTCTTGTTGCTGGAATAGAACCTCCAGGTTCTCCAGCAACTATTATCCTTTTAACTGAAAGGCTCTTAGGATCTATACCTTTTTTCTTTGCTGTCTCACCAAGGTACAAAGCATAAGATGGAGTTGTTTGTATAAATGTAGGTTTAAACTGCTGTATTATATATAACAATCTGTCAGACGGGAGTGTTCCTGCCCATATTCCCATGGCTCCAAGTCTTTGAGCCCCCAGTACACAAGGTCCACCAACGAAAAGACTAAAATTTATACCATGCATATATCTGTCATGCTTCCGCATTCCAGCCTGATACATAAGACGACTTTCAATATTCATCCATTCATCAAAATCTTTTTGCGTAAAAGGACTGATAGTAGGGACACCTGTAGAACCACTGGAAGCAGAAATGAATACAATATCATTTTCCGGAACAGCGCATAACTCACCGACCATAGAACCTATACCCTGTGTTTTTCGCTCTGTCTGCTTATCTATAAAGGGAAGCTTTTTTATATCCTTCAAACTCTTTATATCCTCAGGCTTTACTCCTGCCTCATCAAAGCTATTTTTATAATATACGGTATTCTCATAAGCATACTTTACAATTTCTTTAAGACTACTTAATTGAGCCGTTTCTATATCCTCGCGAGGAAGAGTTTCCCACTCTTCTTCCCAATATTTATTACTTTCCATTTCTGCCTCCGAAGTCATATTTTTCAAATTATATTTTTCAAATATTCCTATTTATTAATCCCTAATTAACTAATCTTGTTTACTCATTTGCGAACTGGCTCTCATCATAGTAGCCATCTGGCTTTGTGAATGACTTATACTGCTTGTTCTCATCCTCAATAGCTGTTCTAAATGCATCAGAATGTACTATCTTATCTATAGTCTTTGTAAGCTCTGAATCCTTATCAGCTTCTCTAACAGCGATAACATTGATATATCCCTCTGTAACCTGCTCATTGTAAAGATCTGTAGAAAGATCAAGATCAGCTGCGATTGCGAAATAGCCATTGATGATTGCTGCATCTACACTATCAAGAATGTTAGGAAGAACCTCTGGGTTCATCTCCTCAAACACATATTCATTAGGATTGCTTGTGATATTATCTACTGTAACTGTTGCCTGCTCAACGCTCTGATCAAGCTCGATCTGGCCTGTCTGAGCAAGTACTCTGAGTGCTCTTGCTGTATTAGTTACATCATTAGGAATAGCAATTGTTGCACCCTTTGGAAGGTCCTCAATCTTATCATACTTATCAGAGAAGATACCCATTCCTGCAGTAGGAATCTCTGTTACATAAGTAAGATGTGTTCCGTGCTCCTCATTAAAGTTGTTAAGATATATAGAATGCTGGAATACATTAAGAGTAATCTCGCCTTCATCAACCGCTGTATTAGGGGTAACGATATCTGAAATCTCAATAATCTCAACTTCATATCCAAGCTCCTCAAGTGATGGCTGAATTGCATCCGCAAACATATCTCCATAAGGGCCTGCACATACACCTACAGTTACCTTCTTATCCTCTTCAGAAACAGTGTTATCAGTATTAGAAGCCTTATCTTCTGTTTCATCTGATTTCTCCTGAGTTTCTTCAACAGTAGCCTCAGTTGCCGCTGCATTTGTATCCTTTGCTGACTCAGTTGCTGAATCTTTAGATCCACAACCTGTAAGTCCTATTACAGCAGCTGTAACTACCAAACCAACGAG
This sequence comes from uncultured Lachnospiraceae bacterium, assembly GCA_902783605.1. Lineage (GTDB taxonomy): Bacteria > Bacillota > Clostridia > Lachnospirales > Lachnospiraceae > Eubacterium_Q. The sequence continues at coordinate 4,945 of CACZRU010000367.1, read as the reverse complement.
TGCCTTCTTGAAATTCTTTCTCATAATAATCCTCCTTCTGATCCTTCTTGGGATCAATAAAACTTATATGCCTAATAAGGCAATACGTTCCCAGGTCTTATCCCTTTCACGTATTATTTTCTCTATGTCCTCATCACTAAGATGCTTGAACCTGTTTTGTCTTCTTATATAATGTTTTACACCATCTAAAGCTTTGGGCTTCATATTCAGGTGAAGCTCGTTATCATAGTATTCAGCAAGATACCATAATCCTGTATCCACTATCTCTCTTGCAATATCAATAGTTTCTGAAGTATCCACTCCCCAGCCCGTTGGACACGGTGCAAGAACATGGATAAATGATGTTCCCTTCACCTCTGAAGCCCTCTTTACTTTATTAGCAAAATCCTCTATATATCCAACACTGGCTGTAGCAGCATAAGGAATCCCGTGAGCAGCAACTATCTCAAACAGATTCTTTTTAGTCCTTACATTCCCCTTCACTCTGCTTCCAGCAGGTGTTGTTGTGGTGGTAGCTCCAAATGGAGTAAGCCCGCTCTTCTGTATTCCTGTATTCATATACGCTTCATTGTCATAACATATATAGATAACATCATCATTTCTATCTATAAGACCAGAGAGCGCCTGGATACCAATATCAGCTGTCCCACCATCTCCAGCTATTCCTAACACATGATAGTCCTTAAGCCCCATTGCCTCTGCTCCAGCTTTCAGGCCACTCATCACAGCTCCTGTACCAGCAAATGCAGATATTATGGCATTATTTGCAAAGCTCATCTGTGGATAGTTAAAACTGACTGCTGACATACAACCTGCCGGTTCAACAAGAATTGTATTTTCACCCAAAACCTTAAGTGCTATCCTGACTGCAAGCGATCCACCACATCCGGCACAAGCCTTATGACCGTAGAAGAATTCGTTATCAGATATATTCCTGGCATTTATCCTATCTGACATCATCCTCTACCTCCAATCCTACAAATCTAACTAGTTTCTCATTTTCTTGATTAAGCATCACTTTGAAACACTGTCTTATTATTTTTTTAGATACATCTCTTCCACCTATTCCTCCGATAAAGTCATACGAAGTGGCAAAGTTCCTTCCCTTATGGAGTGCTGAATTAACATTTGTATAAACCGTTCCTTCATACCCAAATGAAATATCTTTCTCAAGGGTTCCAACAGCTATTGAATTTTTCAAATGATTTATCAGCTCTTCTGTTGGAAATGGGCGAATCATTCTTATCTTTAAAACTCCCGCCTTTATTCCTTCAGCCCTGAGCTCATCTACTGTATCTCTAACCAGTCCGCTGATACTTCCCATCGTTATAAGGATATAATCTGCATCATCTGTAAGATAACCACTTACAGCTCCGCCATAGCTTCTCCCTGTAAGTTCTTCGTATTCTGCATCGATACTCTCCAACTCCTTAATAGCAGCAAGAGAAGCTTTATGATGAAGCAGATTAAATTCTTGATTTAGATCAGGGCCTACTGTAAATGCCATACTTACCGGATTATTCAAATCCAGTTTATCCCAGGTATTTCTCTGTTTTAAGAATCCTTCTATCTCATCTTCATATGGTATCTGCACTGCCTCATAAGTATGAGTCAAAACGAAGCCATCCAGATTAATCATCACCGGAAGCCTTACCTCTTCACTTTCCGCAAGCTTATATGCCTGTATAGCCATATCCAGGCTTTCCTGAGCATCCTCTACATATATTTGAATCCAGCCAGAGTCAAGCTGTGACAGTGAATCTCTATGATCCCCATATATACTCCATGGAAGCGCCGTAGCCCTGTTTGCATTCATCATAACAATGGGAAATCTTCCTCCTGATACATAAGTGAGACATTCTGCCATATATAGAAGCCCCTGGGATGAAGTAGCTGTAAAAGCCCTTGCTCCCATTGCCGATGCTCCCATAGCTGTCATCATTGCCGAGTGTTCTGATTCCACATGAACAAACCTACTGTCCAAACTTCCATCTTCAACCATATCAGCCAATCGCTCTACAACAATGGTCTGTGGTGTTATTGGATATGCTGATATAACCTGAGGTTTAGCAAGACGAACACCCTGGGCAAATGCTTCATCACCTGATATAAATTTAATCTCGCCCACTTTTTTCCTCCATACTGACAGCACCTCTTCTGCATATTTTCTCGCATATTCCACAGCCCTTGCAGAAGTCGTAATCTATATCAATTTTAGTTACGATCTTACCATCTATTTCTGTATCTTTTTTTCTAATCACTCCATCTGGACAATATAGGTAACATTGAAGACAACCTATACATTTAGCTAAATCCACCTTTGGAGTTTTATTTCTCCAACCAGCATTTTTTTCAACCAGAAATCCTGCTTTACAACTTCCTCCCTGAGGTATATCAGAAAGCTTTCTTATTAAAGGTCTTGGTTGTATTGAAGGTCTAATCATCTCTCTTACCTCCATATAACTCATTTATCTTATGAAGGAGTTCTATATTTTTCCCTGTTACTTTCTCAGGCATATATTCGATAATTGCCTTCTCTAAATCCCATAACTCTATATCTTTATCTCTTCCAATCAGAAGTCCTAAAATCCCAATATTGACTATAGGGCGTTTCAGTATAATCTCTGCATTCGTTGAAATATCACCAGGGATTATCCTTCTATCGTTATACTCTGTTACGGACTGTCTTGTATTTATAAGCAGCCTGCCATCTGGTTTCAAATCTTCAAGAAGAATATCTGAATATAAACTGTCATCCAGTACAATAATGTAATCATTCTTTTTAACAATACTTCTATCAACTATTCTTTTATCCGAAATTTTGGTGAATGCTCTTATAGGAGCACCTCTTCTTTCAGGTCCAAATGATGGAAACGCCAGACTCTTATATCCCTTAAACATTGCTGCTGCACCAAGGATTCTAGAAGCTGTAAATGCTCCCTGACCACCACGGCCATACCATGTTATCTCCTTCATATCAGCCCTGCTTTCTCCTAAGTAATCCTCTTACTATCAAGTCTCCTATAGTCTGTATAATCTGAACCATTATTATCAGCATCACGATACATATGATCATTACTTCTTTCTGATACCTCTGATATCCATATCTATAAGCAAGATCACCTATTCCACCTCCACCTACAAGTCCTGCCATTGCAGAAAAACCAAGAACTGTTATAGCAGTAACTGTGATATTTTTTATAAGTGATATCCTGGCCTCAGGAAGAACTATCCTAGCTATCACATGACTCTTCTTTGCCCCAGATGAGAGAACAGCTTCAAGCACTCCCTTATCGACCTCTGAAAAAGAAGCTTCAGCCAGCCTTCCAAAAAAGGCAGCAGCCGCTATGGTAAGTGGTACAATAACTGCTTTTGAACCTATTTTTGTTCCAACAATTATGGAAGATAATGGAAGGAAAAAGATCATAAGTATAAGAAATGGTATTGAACTGATCATATTGGATATGAAACCGACTATCTGATATACTGGAGTATTCTTTGAAAGTAGTGGTTCATTGGTTATATAGAGAACCAGACCTAAAGCTATCCCCAAAACTATGGCAAGAGCAAGAGAAGTAAGTGTCATGAATGCTGTTTCTCTAAGTGCTTTAATAAGCTTGTCCTCTATCTCAAAAAAAATCTGTACAAAATTAGCTAGCATCACTAAGTACCTCCGTTTTTCCTGCATTATCCTTTATAAACTCAAGTGCATCCCTTTTCTGTTCCTCTGTCCCATCTACACAAATATATAAGACTCCTAATGGTTGCTTCTTGATGAACTCGATCTTTCCGTGAAGTATATTGATTTTCACATCAAACTTTCTTATTGCTTCAGCTATTAAAGCTCGTTCAGCATTTTCGTTATAGTACTCAACCCTGATGACTGTACCTTTAGCGTTTTCCAAAACATTTCTTGGTATAGAGAATTTATTTTCTTTCTTTAACAATGTCTCTGTAAACTCATTATGTGGTTTGGTGAAAACATCATATACATCACCAATTTCAACAACCTCACCGCCATCCATAACTACTACTCTGTCACACACTTCTTTAACTACATCCAGTTCATGAGTTATAATCACTGTTGTGATATTCAGTTCCTTATTGATTTTCTTTATAAGGTTTAGAACTGCTTCTGTGGTTTCTGTATCTAATGCAGATGTTGGTTCATCACAGAGAAGAATCTTAGCATTATTTGCAAGTGCTCTTGCTATGGCTACTCTCTGTTTTTGTCCTCCGGATAACTGTTCTGGAAATGCGTGTTTTTTATCTTCGATACCTACATATCTAAGAAGTTCATCGATTCTTTCCGCAGCTTCTTTTTTTGATTTTCCGTTTTCAGTAAGGACAAATTCAATATTGGAATACACATCTTTACTGTTTATAAGATTAAAATGCTGAAATATCATTCCGATATTACTTCTCAGCAAACGAAGATTTCTATCTTTCAGCTTTCCTACTATCTGTCCATCAACATTTACAGTGCCTGATGATGGATTCTGCAAACCATTAATTGTTCTAAGAAGTGTACTCTTACCAGCTCCTGAAGAACCGATGATACCGATTATTTCTCCTTCTCTGATGCTAAAATTAACATCTTTAACTGCTTCAACCCTTTTTCTTTTTTGTTTAAAGCTTACGCTTACATCTTCGAATCTTATAATATCCTTTCTTTCTTCTCTGTCAGACATATTCTCCATCTCCTGATTCTTAATGCTTTGTTTATTTTGATTTGTTCATATTTCTTTGACGGCATTCATTCTATATCACTCTATATTTATCTGTCTAAGTCTAAAAATCTATCATTTGTTATAAATAAATTTTATAACCAGATTATTTTCCACACAAAAAAAGAACAGCTGGTATAACACCAGATGTTCTCTTTAGCTAAGTAAAATTCATGTACTATTTCTTATTCAAGTACCATCTCCTGATACTTACTCAG
>CACZRU010000366.1 GCA_902783605.1 uncultured Lachnospiraceae bacterium | reverse complement strand
CCCGAAGAACTCATCTTGTATTCAGTCTTGCAGGAGGCACACTGATACAGTACCTTATGAAGTCCCTCAGCACGGCCCTTGTAGGTAATCTTCAGTCCCTTTTCCTTCTGCCATGCGAAGTCATCATATTGGAATGCTTCAACTATCTTTTTATTAATCTCCTCAACTGTCGCATTCTTCAGCTCCTCCTTCGTGAAGAGCAGCTTGTAATCCGCTTCAGTAGGCTTCACGCCCCTGTCGTGGAGATTCCAAAATGGAGAATTGATATGATGTCCGTGGCAGATAAGCACCGCCACCGGAGCCTTGAGAAGCTTGCAGAGTTTGCCAAGAGATTCCGGAAGAACCGCTGTCGTCCCACAGAGAGAGTACCTTGCCTCAGGGTAGATAACCGCCACATCTCCATTCTTAATAGTCTTTACCAGCTGCTTCACCAGCATCGGATCACTGGTGAACTTTCTCTTGCATATACAGCCCACATCACGGAGAAGCTTCTCTCGACCGATAAAGCCATCAATTGCCACCACATAATTAGCTCTCATAGGATAAATAGCCTTAGTCGCCACCTTGAAATCCATGAACGCATTGTGGTTGCATAGCAGAACAAATGGAGCCTTCAGGTCCTCAGTCCTGTCCTTGTGGAGTATATTTTTATGCTTCCACACATCCGGCATACTTAGAATGTAGGTCAGCGGTCTGAGATACCATTTGGTTCTCACTGGATCTGCCTTCATATCAAATCTCTCAAAATCCTTCTTCATACGCTATCCCCAAAATCACCAAGAAACTTTTATCTTCTCTAAAAGAAGCCAACAAAGCTTTTTCTAAACTGCCAGCTTCCTTACCATAGCTCAGCCTAAGGTCTCTGCAGTACAACTACACCCTCTGTTCCGTCTGGCAGGATCATTTTCCCAAATCCATACTGAGAAATTCCATCTGACCAGAAATAGTCGATAAAAAATGACATGGAATTAGAGTCAAGTGTTATACTTCCAGATTCACTCATATCCCCACTGCAGGTAAATGAATCTCTATCTGAAATATCAGTCTCATTCCCCCCATAATCATATGATAATTTGTAGTTAAAGGTCACAGAAACATTTGAACCCGATGTCCTTATATTTGCAAATGAACACTCTATCTCATAACTGTCCAGCTTGTGATCAGGATCCCAGACAACCATAGCCTGCCAGTCCCCCTCCAGTCTTGCAGGATCTGTGATAAGACCACTTATCGAATTATATTCACCCACAACATCTGAAGGCTTCTTCTTCTCATCCAGTGCATCAAGTGCCCAGGTAAAGGTTCCAAACGATGTTTGTTCATACGCCCCCATAATTTCTGCTTCAACCTCAGGCGTAAATGGAACTGCATAATCTGAAAGTCTTACAAATACAGTGTCATCCACAGTGGTATAGCCATAATAGTCTATATCCATAAGCTTCTTTGTCTCATCGTTAATATCCTCTGGAATACTTGGATCATCCTCATGAGATTTATTGGTCGAATGATCGTAGGTTTTAGGAACGGACAAAACCAGCCCATCATAATCCTGAGGAACTGTAACATAGTAAAAATGATGTCTGGTATAATTATCATAGGACAGACCAGTACTGTCATCATATGTCATATCATCACCATTATCCGCCATGGAAAAACGCGTAAAGTCCACATCTACATTTTTACCACCTACATATAAAGTTTTTGTTTCTTTATCAGTAACTGTACCTTTTTTACCACTATTATAGCCAATCACAGTACCTGTATAATAATCTGAAATATCAAACAGCCAGCAGTGAAGGGACCAGGTAAACTTTTCCACCCCATCTGGATTTTGAGAAAATTCAGCCTCATGAAAAACACGAGTTTTTACAATATAGGTTACATTTCCATTTTCATCCGGATCTGTCACTGCAATCTTTTCAATAGTTTCTTCATAGGAATAATCCGACATGAAATCATCGTAATTTACATTAAGCTCATTTCCTGCTTCATCCTTTACTCTTGGATAACCAGATTGCTTAATAGAAACTGTTGACGGATCTGAAAAAACATATCCCATCTTCTCACCATAAGCTTTGGCTTCGGCATCTTCTGGTGACGCATTCTCCACCTCAGTTGTCGCCTCTATTACAGTCTCACTTGTTTCCGAGTCCTCATCTTCATCTTCTACCTCAGTTGTAACTTCTGCCACATCATCGTCGTCGTCATTATCACGAAGTCCAAAAACATCAAAAACAAACAGTAGCAGTAATATTATGCACAGCGCCGCGGCACCGCATATTATTCCTATCACCAGACCCTTGTTACTCTTATTATTACTATTATTATTACTCATACCAGGTCCCTGAGGCTGGTACGGTGGCTGGCCTCCCATCTGATTTCCCATCTGATTTCCAAGTTGATTCCCCGATTGCCCCATATATGAGCCATTCATTTGCTGCTGTCCCATCTGGGACTGCTGAGACTGATAATATTGCTGAGATTGTCCTTGTTGCTGATTATTCTGCTGAACTGGCTGTGCTGACTGATAGTATTGCTGAGATTGACCTGGTTGCTGACTCATCTGCTGGTTCATCTGCTGAACTGGCTGCTGATTATTCTGCTGAACTGGCTGCAGTTTCGCACCACAAACAGGACAGAACACAGAATTG
>CACZRU010000365.1 GCA_902783605.1 uncultured Lachnospiraceae bacterium | reverse complement strand
TTTTGCAGCCATATATGAATCCTTAAACATCCGTTTCATACCACCACCTATAAGGATGTTGTAAGGCATTACCAGACCGTCTGATATCAAACATCCTATTTCCCCCTATCAGTGTACAATCTCTATAATAGATATGGAGATCTGAACTCCTCAACAATAGCATAAGCCACCTGAAATGTTATACATACACCTTTTCCATAATTCTTTTCTATGTTACGAATGTTATACCGACGGAACCATTTAATAATATACGCTGAAAAACAAAACAAAAAATATTCCTCTCTATTTTCAGCAGTATACATCTTTGTATTGGCAGCAAGGCGATATAGATAATCCCTCGAACATTCATTGCGGATACCATATGATGTGTTAATAATTTTGCTATCAATATCTCCGTTTTGTTCTTGCGCACACTCTATTTCATCGATCTTTTCAAGAACAGTATCCAGGGTAGTAATCTCCGTTCTATGGAATAATTCTGCCACTTTCTCATACCAGCTATTTAAAGCATCCCTTTTATCTCTGGTTAGCACGGCGTTCGCGATTACCATCAGCAAGAAAAGTGTTGACTTATTCTGAAGGCTTGATCCGAATCTATTATGAGCCGCAGCATTTCGAGCCTGTTTTGCGCACCAGCCGAACATTCTACGCACTTTCTCATCTTCTACAGTGTTAAGTCGTGGTGCTTTCCACCCTTCTTTGTCCACATTTTTATCAAAAGGAATCAACATGGCAGAAACAGCTTGGTAATATGCTCCCCGATGATATTTATTTAATCCTGCGAAAACATAATTCATCTGTTGAAACGCGTTACGAATATCTGTACTTATATTGTCCTTCAAGTCCCCTTCTCTATTCTCAAATAAATCATTTATTCCCGATTCCATTTCGTTTGGATGATTAACAAATAAGTTTTCTAAATAATCACAGAGATACAGCAACAACCATCTTGTCACATTATCCTCTGTCCTGCGCCTTTTCATCCACTTATCTGCATCAACCCTGTTATGTCCAGGAATGCTATCTTCAAGCTTCGAAAAAAAACGCGGTGATTCCAGATTTGCCTCATGGAATTTATCTATCATTATATCACCGACATCTTGAAGCTTTTGTTCTTTATGTGTAGACTCTATACTCTGTATGAGTTCCTCTAATACATCCTCTCTCTCATCTAAAATTGCATCCTCACACCTACACAGAAAATCAACATCCATATATTCATGACCAATCGGCAAGTTCTTTGCCATCATTAAGAAGCGTTTATGCTTTTCATTAAACTTTTCATTTGTATTCCTATTCTGTATCCAAAAATCTAAGAATCTTTGTTTTATCTCTATGTTTGTTAATTTCTTTACATGTCTATCCATATATGCTTTTAATTCCCGCAGCATTCCCGGATTACCAGTAAGGAAAGCGACATTATCGGACGGATAACCTTTTACAAGTAAATATAAGAATAACAGATATCCCCCGTATTTAATAATGTAATCATTTTCCTTTTGCTCATCACTCAAAAAAAGGCTGTTTGTTAGATCCTGTATCACATCTTCCTGATTTGTGATGCCATTCTCAAAGTTGATGTCTAATACAACCGTATCATAACGATAGAGACTATTATCGGAAAATACTTTCAAAGCCTCATCCATGGTCTTCACTATAGTTGTTTCATCTTTGATAAACAGTCTACTGTTGCTATCATTCGAAGTAATGTCATCAACCCATAGTACTCTATTAATAGACATAGCTGGTCTCCTTAAAATAAATGTTCATTCCAAAGGCAATAAAAGATCCGCTCTTAACCATGCAGTACATTTGAAATCATCGCCTTCCACAGCAATATCTACTCCTCTACGATTCCCATTTATCATCATCAGTGTTCTTGCTAAAGATATAATTCCTTTTTTATGATGTGCTCCTTCATACTTCTCTCCAATTGTATTTCTGAATGTAATAAACACCCACCGTATCCTTCCCCGGGCATCTTCCTCTTCTCCCAGTTCCAAGGCAAATGGCAAATTGGTATCTCCGTAAGACAACGCATTGAGTAACTGTTCTGTTATTATTTCAACAATAAGATCATAGAAGGCTCCATTTTCAATGATATGTAAATCTGTCCATGTTTCAGATAAACTGTACTCAAAGGGGCCAATTCTATCTCTCCACCACTTCCAGATTCTATCTTTTTCATCCTCGAATGGCTTAAGAATGTCTATTAAAAACGAAGAATGCGCTATCGCTTGATCCCTACTATCCTCAAAAATTTTACTAAGGATAAATGCGCCTCGTATATCATCTTCCCTGAAAAACAAACGAGAAAGTACAACACTTAAGGCATACGTGATGGCATCACGTATTTCTACGCCACCATCGTTTAGAACACCTTTTCGTATTTGTTGAACTAAATCCTCCGCTTCTCCTGAGCATTTCCAAATAAGACTGTGCAGTTGCCTGGACATATACGATTCGTTCTGAGCCTGTCGAATTAGCATTAATCCTTCAGAATGCAATTTTTCAGGAGTTGGATCCTCTTCTCTTGCATTCCGCAACATGATCCCAGTATCTTCTAATCTTGCTGAATTCAAATAATTCGCCGAAGAATGTGAGACCTGGTTTATTAAATCCCTGTTTAGTTCAATTTGTTCTTTCAGACTGTCGTTTGTTTCCGTCAATTTTCTGTTTGCTTCTTCAAGTTCTTTGTTTTTTTTATCTATTGCCTCAATTTCCCTTGCTTCTAGATCCAACAAATTATATATGGACTGCCGCGTCATAGCATCTTTATATCGGGAGAAGGCAAGATCTATATCAGAACTCCCTTCCATTCTGGTGAAATAATTAGGCATCATATAAATGAGTCCGCTATAACTTGCATTATCAATAATATTCAGCCATGTAAAGGAATCTAACTTAACGAAATGACTATCGGGTTTCTTTTTCTCTTCCACTTCTTCCTCAGTATCACACTCTACATATTGTAAGCTCATATCAAGAAGTTCATCGAATTCCTCTCCTGAAAATTCCTGACAAAATGGTATTCCAGCAGGATACCTTTTCCCTTTTATCCAAAAGCATCCGCGCTGGATATTCATCATATTGATTATCTCTAAGGAATAACCTTCATCGAACAGGTATTTTTTTAGTTTATCGTTGCACAGAATCTTAATATCGCTCCTCCCTGCATCTTCAGGCGGTTTGATTCCTTTGTCAAAGAAACTCACGGCGGTTAGATAATCAATAAGATTGATGCCATCAAACAAATATGCAAACAAGTTCGTTCCTAACTTATAATGTGAATTTGCAATTGCCTTAATAAATCTCTTATCAGCAGTCTCATAATTAACATGAATACTTGAATGATAAATGTATGGAACTATCAGAAGACAATATGCATACGAATAGTCCGGACATATGTCAATGGCGTCCAATAAATAATCCTCATATTCCTGTTTGATAATTGAATCGTCCTCATCAATAGCAAAATCATCTGGCCACTCTATAATTTCTCGATTTGTTAAATGTCGAAAACCAGATATGCTGCTAATCGCCAATAGTATTTTCGATAAATACTGTTTCATCTTGGAATCTGCAAATGCAGATTTCAGATGCTCATCAAAAAACATTTCATCAAAATCTACATAGTCTGCAAGACCGGAACTGAAAGTCAACATAATGGCTCCGCACATACAACAGCTGTAAGTATCACCATCTTCACAAATCTTTTCTAATGTACTTTCTAAATGTTCAAAAATGCCCTTATTGATTTGTGTACAATAAGCGATATATTCATCATAGGTTTCCCAATTCATACTATCCCTGTCTTTATAAAAATCAAAGTCAGGCTCTTCATCTAGTATTCTGTTGGCCACCTCAAACAATGCTATCTGATAAACTGTGAAATCCATTAATAGTCTCCTCTCCTCGATGCATTTTTACCTAATCCTTTTTCCTATATCATGAGCCCGTTCCAATGCCTGACGATATCTTTCTGCGAGTTCTCTTATTTTGTGGTCTGTCATGGTGTGGCCCCCGCAAATGTCCTCACTTCGACCAGCTTAGCCTGAATATCAGCTATTTCTTTCTGAAGAGCGGCTTGCGTGATATCTATAGCAGGTTGAAAGATATTCATATTGCCTTCAAAATGATTGAACTCATTCAGCAGTGTTTTTCGGCTTGTGAAGAAGACTCGAAGTTCTCTATTTTTTTTGTCAGTGTCTCTATTTCTTAAAACAGTTATTGAGCTGAACATCAAGGAGACGAATCAGGTCTGTGTTGTGGGTAAGCACAATCTGTTTCTTACCGTCAAGAAATTTGATAATGCAGAAAGCAATCTTGTTCTTGTATACAGAATCAAAACTTGAGATAGGATCATCCAGAACAATGTATTCCTTGTTCGAATGGCGAGCCAACAGAAGTTCAAAAGCCAAGGATATGAAATTCTGCTCGCCAGAACTAAGTTCCATAGACCCGCGTTCTGCTCCTATCAGATCCTTTTCGCCAAGTTTCAGTTTGTAGTTTTTACTATCTGGATCCCGCTCGATAGTGATGTCTTTTCCGATATTCTCGTTAATGATAATTTGAGCAATATAAATCACTTGGCTCTCCAATAGCCTGTTTTTTTCGAGCCAACCCGCTCAATAAG
>CACZRU010000364.1 GCA_902783605.1 uncultured Lachnospiraceae bacterium | reverse complement strand
TTTGGATACCATTTATGTTCAGGCTGTACTTTCTTTCCTTGCAGATACTGAGTGTTTCTTTTGCAATTTGAACGTTGTTCATACATGTTCCTCTTTCTATGTTTATATATGCACACTGCATGAATGTGACATTAATTATATAATCCTAATCCGTTGACCTTCCTAGGTGAGCTAGTCCGTATAATGCCTGTCCTACGGCGATACCGCCGTCGTTTGGTGGAATCTGGCTGTGGCGCAGAACTTGGATACCTTTCTCTGTAAGATTCTTTTCAACAAACTCCAGCAGGAGAGTATTCTGGAATACACCACCTGACAGGGCTGCTGTCTTAATACCAGTTTCTTCGCTATAGTATAATACACTTTCAGCAATCATTTCTGCCAGCTTGAGATGGAAGAGCATTGCAAGCTTGTTGGCAGGTTCTCCACTGATCCTTTCCTTGGCTAGAAGTTTAACAAGAGTATTTGTATCTGCCAGCTTCGCTAAATGCCATTTGGTATTAGAGAAACCATCTAAGAAGAGAACACCTTTTTCTTTTCTATAGCTTTCTGCTTCGAACATAAGTGCAGTTGCGGCTTCCCCTTCAAATGTAGAACTTCTTCTGATTCCCAGAACTGCACTGACTGCATCGAACAGTCTGCCTGCGCTCGTCGAAGTTATGCTGTTGATTCCTACTCTTGCCATGTTGGAAAGCATGTCATATTCTGTATCAGTACAGAGTTCCAGTCGCTGGGTAATGTACTCTTTAGTGAGGACTGGATTTTTTTCTGATACATCAATTATATCAGATAATCCCTCTTTATTAGTTAATTCTCCCGAAGCGGTCGATTCTTTATTCTCCAGAAAATCCCCTAATATAGAAACAGCAATCCTCCAGCCTTCCCTTGATGACAGGTCACCACCACACTGAATAAATGGAGTGATACTTCCGAGCCTGTCGAAGCCGTCAAGTCTGCATCTTAGATATTCACCACCCCAGATTGTTCCGTCAGTTCCATATCCAGTTCCGTCAAATGATACTCCGATCACTTCGTCCAGATAATCATTTTCTGCCATGCATGAAAGTATGTGAGCATAGTGGTGCTGAATCTTAACAACAGGAATTCCTGCAGCCATAGCAATATCTTCAGCGACAGCAGTAGTATTATACTTCGGATGAAGGTCTGCGACAACTATACTTGGCTTTGCTTCAAAAAGTTCTTCCATTCGTTTCACAGATTCTTCCAAAGCATTTATAGTACGGATGTCGGCCATATCTCCAACATAAGCAGATGGGTATAGGAGAGAATCCCTGGCGATGCAAAATGTGTTCTTCAGCTCGCCACCGATTCCAAGTACAGTTCCTTGAAGTTCATGGCTGTTTATCATTACCGGCAGAGGAGCGAAGCCTCTTGAGCGCCTGATCATGTAAGGCTTCCCCTCGTAGATGTCTGTAACTGTGTCATCTGCTCTGGTCAGAATTGTACGGTTGTTTGAAAGAACCAGGTCGGTAAAGTCAGCGATTTCTTCTATTGCATCTGTGTCTGTTCTGCAGATTGGAGCACCTGACGCATTTGCGCTGGTCATTATCAGGCAGTCAGGTACTTTGTATTCATCGTCGTAATCAAAGAGCAGAAGATGAATAGGTGTATACGGAAGCATGACTCCCAGCTTCGGATTTCCAGGTGCAACTGCCTCAGCTATTGTTGCGTCAGCTTTCTTTTCAAGCAGTACTATTGGCTTTTGATGTCCTGTGAGAAGTTCGTGCATAGAAACCACGCACTCTCGCTGGACTGTGTCCATATCCTTCATCATAACCGCAAATGGTTTCATGGGTCTGTTCTTCAGCATGCGGAGTCTGGAAACAGCCTCTTCATTCTTTGCATCACAGCAGAGGTGGAAACCACCGATTCCCTTGATGGCTACAATCTTTCCATTTGTAATAGCCTTCCTTGCAGTTGATATAGCAGAACGGCCAATCAAAATTTTATCTGAGCATTCAGCTGTAAGTTTTGTATCAAATATGTGTTTATCAGCATAATACTCATCTAAGCTTTTCTGTATGTCAGTTGCAGTAGTATTCTTTGGATCGAATGCGTAAACTGTCGGTCCGCAATTCGGACAGCAAACTGGCTGAGCATCGTACCTTCTGGTCTCAGGGTGAGTGTATTCGTACTCGCACTCTGGGCACATAGGAAAACTCTTCATGCTGGTTCTCTCTCTGTCGTAAGGCATGGAATCCAGGATGGTAAGTCTTGGACCACAGTTAGTACAGTTGATAAATGGGTGCATATATCTTCTGTTATTCTTATCAAAGAGTTCTGTTTTACACTCTTCACATATAGCGATGTCTGGAGAAACAAAAATCTCACCTTCATCTCGTTCGCTCTCAATTATTTCAAATGAGCCAAATTCCGGCAGGTCAACCTGTTTCTCAAGAATATTCAGGATAACAGCTCTAGCAGGAGGGGTGTGATGTAATGCAGTAATTAGGTCAGGAACATGTTCCCCTTGCGCAAATATTTCAACATAGGAACCCTTATTGGCGACGGTTCCATTTAGCCCTAGTTCTTTACATGTACGGCTCACGAAAGGTCTGAAACCTACGCCCTGTACTATGCCGTAAACTCTTATTCGATGTGTGATCACGAGGTTTCCTCCTTTCGATTAATTTATTGAAGATATTATTCCTTTAGTTAGTAGTAAAAAAGAACTTACTATGAAAAATACTAATTCATCACGAGAAGAACATCACTGAGTCGTCGTTCATTCTTCCTGAAATCGCAAAGTGTGGATAATCCACAAATGCACCTTCATACTTTGCAGCGTCCAGCAGTCTCTTTATATCACCATCAGCTATGATCAGGTCGTAGTGATTACTGTTTAAGATATCCCACAACTCATCTTCACCTGAGAGGGTAAAGTCTCCTTCTTCAGTGTAGTCCTTAGACTGCATGAAGAAGGTTGCACAGTTTATTACTGCAGGTGTGATATCAGTATTGGCTGTTTTTGTTTCTTTCACTTTATTTGAGAGCTTTGTT
>CACZRU010000363.1 GCA_902783605.1 uncultured Lachnospiraceae bacterium | reverse complement strand
TTGATTTTTAGTTTGTTTTGATTTTTAGTTTGTTCTGGTTTTAGTTTGTTCCTGTAGAACCGAATCCGCCCTCGCCGCGGGCAGTACTGCTTAGGTCATCAACTTCGCTGAAAACGCCTTGGATAAACGGTGTGATTACCATTTGGGCAATTCTCTCGCCTGATGAAATGGTCTGAGGAATGTTGGACTGATTGTAGAGAGGGACCATAATCTCGCCTCTGTAATCACTATCAATGACACCAACCTTATTGGCAGGCGCCAGTCCCTTTTTGGTAGAGAGACCGCTTCTAGCATATATGAGCCCGGCAAATCCGACAGGGATTTCCATGGAGAGACCTGTTTTAACTAAAAATGTTTCACCAGGTGCAATAGAAACATTTTCATCTAAACATGCATATAGATCAGCTCCCGCTGCATCAGTCGACCCATAGGTTGGTATGATGGCATCGGGATTTATTTTTTTTATATTAATATTTGCAGACTGCATAATAATAACCTCGCTATAATTGAATATTTATTAAGTGCTTTATATCATAACAAAAATTATGAAGAAAAACCAAGTGCTTTTTCTCGAGTATTCATGTTTCTTCTTTAGAGTTTTTATGAGATAAAGTATGAGATGAAGCAATAAAAATCTTGCAGGCAGTCATAAAACTATATATGCATGAGCTTCAAATAGTATGATTTAACAAAATAAACACAGTATTTTTATAAAATATGCTTTATTTTTAGAAATGGTTGTGTTATTATCATACAGTTGAAAAAAACAAACGTAACACTTTGAGGGGAAAAATTATTATCATATTAGAAAAAGCGAAAGGAAAAAGAATTATGAAATTCAAAAAGCTTAGTGCTGTCCTGATTGCTGTAATGATCTTATCTCTTCTTTCAGGATGTGGCAACAAAAATAAGGGTGCCATTGATGAAATGAAAGATAGCTACATCAAGTATGTAACACTTGGACAGTATAAAGGAGTAGAGTACACCCCACAGGTAACAGAGGTTAATGAAGAGTATCTTCAGTACGATATTCAGAATCTTCTTTCTCAGAACACAACACAGAATAAGATATATGATGGTATCGCTACAATGGGTGATACTGTAAATATCGATTTTGTTGGTTATATCGATGGAGAGCCATTTAGTGGTGGAGATTCAGGCGGACAGGGATATGATCTGAAGCTTGGTTCAAGAAGCTTCATCGATGATTTTGAAGATCAGATTGCTGGACATAGTCCTGGAGATGCGTTTGATGTTGATGTTACATTCCCAGATGATTACGGCAGTGAGGATTTAGCCGGTAAAGATGCTAAGTTTGAGACAACACTTAACTATATTGTTGAGGAGATTGAGCCTGAGTATAATGATGAACTTGTAGCAAGCTGTACTGATTATAAGACTACAGAAGAGTTTGAGCAGGCTACTTTAGAGAATTATAAAAAGAATGCTGAAGAGAGTGATCTTTCAGCTAATAAGTCAGCTGTATTTAACAAGGTTATCGAAGACAGTCAGGTGAGCGAGTATCCTGAGTCTGAAGTGAATGACAGAATTCAGTCAGTTATGGACAGTGTTCAGAGCGAAGCAGAGGCAAATGGTGTCGATGTTTCAACATATCTTTCAAACTATGGCTATGAGCTTGATACATTTAAGGATAGTATTAAGGAATCAGTAGAAACCTATATTCGTGAGAAGATGATCGTAGTTGCTATTGCTAGCGAAGAAAAAATCACTGTAACTGAGGAAGAGATGGAAGCAAAGGTTCAGGAACTTCTTGAACAGACTGGTCTTACAGATAAGGAAGCGCTTAGTGCACAGTATGGTTTCCAGGAAGATGATTATTATTACGAAGTACTTTACTCAAAGGTAGTTGATTTTGTATATGAGAATGCTGTTGCTGTTGAGGCTACAGAGACCGATGCAGACGAAGCTGGTGATTCTTCAGAAGGACTTGTAGATGATTACGGAACTACAGAAGAGTAAGCCGAATCTGTAATAGTAATACTTAAAACTACTAAAATGAGATAAAACCACTGCGAGGTTGACACATTTAAACTTTGGTGTTATACTTTCGCAGTGGTTATTCTAATAAGCAGATGTGGCGGAATTGGTATACGCGCATGATTCAGGTTCATGTCCACGCAAGTGGGTTCGGGTTCGAGTCCCGTCATCTGCA
>CACZRU010000362.1 GCA_902783605.1 uncultured Lachnospiraceae bacterium | reverse complement strand
TATTGCCCTGATTATTTATCAGCACATCTGCCAGCATAGCTGCAAACTTCATCTCTCCTGTTACAACCGGAGGAATCTGTTTCGGATCCCCCATAACAAGAGCCTTCTGAACTCGGAAAAGTGCTCCTACAGCGCACTCCGGAGAAACCTGACCAGCCTCATCAGTGATAAGAAGTCCCAGACTGTTTGCCTTATTCAAATAATTAAATGTCTTCCTTACAGATGCAAATGTAGTCGAAACCACTGGTGATATAAAGAAGATCATGTTATACCATAATTCTTCACTAATCCCAGACTCCTGCTGTGGCCTGCCACCTTCATTTATGCTGTCCAGAAGCTTCTGCTTATTATCAAGAAGCAGCTTAGACGAATATGAAAATAACTGGTGAACCTTCCATGCCCGGCAGAAAAGTTCTTCTCGAAGCAAGTTGTACTCTTCATCATCACACACCTTCGACATATGCAACTGAATGTAATCGTCACTTAACTTATCAATCCCTGATTCCTTCCAGAGAGCTGACAAACTTTTCTGTTTTTCAATTACCAGGTCGTAGCATCTTTGAAATTCTATTATTTCTTTCTCTAGTACAGATTTCGAAACCAATTTCTCATTTTTATAGAAGTTCTTAATCGCACCTCTGTTTCGGTAAATTCGTTTGTAATTCAGATTACCAAGTGTTGCAATAAGTGGAAGAACAAATTCATTTTTTTCTGTACAGTTTTTTTCTGAGTGATTTTTTTCTGAATAAATTATTTCCGAGTAAATTTCTTCTGAATAGTTTTCTTCAGAATAACGTTTCTTCATACTCATAATTTTATTCAACGACTGTGTAATATTATTTACAGCCATGTTAGTCCCTGCAGTAACCAGAATTCCATACCCGAAAATATCCCTGTACTTTTCTTCAAAAACAGAGTCCGGCTCAAAATCATTTTCACTTAGTATTTCGCTCATACGAAGAACTTTACGTGTTATTACATCTGCAATCACTTCCTGAATAAGCGTGCTCTTTCCAGTTCCTGGAGGACCATTTTGACTGAATATAGGCGAAACATCTTCTCCATCCTGATTCACGGTGAGATGATTCAGGCATAGATTGATGCCCAGCTGCTGCATAAGAATTGGACTCTCTCCTCCCGGCCACTTTCCGATAGGTGAAGCCTCAGGATCAAGATATACGGTAAATAATTCTTTAAGTTTTTTATTTTTCTCTTCTTTTTTCTCTTCTTTTCTAACATCCGATGTATTTTTCCAATCTATACCACGAGACGAAACATTTATCCTTCTTTCCAATATTTCTGGTGATTCACTGCCTTCAATATATTCCAGAAATCTTTTATTATATGCATTTCCACCTTCATCACTAACCAGCGACTTAATGTTCTCTCTTACCATCTCTAAATCCTTGATATAAAAACTATTAAGTCCGGCTCCAGTGAACTTTATCATCTCAGTACTAGATTTATTCTCAACACTCGCATGGATATAGATACTAAAAGCTTCTCTTTTCAGTTCAGCCAGCTCGCTCTTCGTAATGTCATCCTTAAGATAAACCTTCATCTCATTAATAAGCCTGCCAACCCTTGACTTGAAAATGGTATAGAACTCCTTTTTCTTACCTTTGGATCCGTTCATCTGCCGTTCAATGTCTGCCTTATACGCATTATAAAAGTCACTATCTAAACCACAAACACTTTCGCCACCAGCTATACCGGCAGTCGCATTAGCAGCCTTATTAATACCCTCACCACCTGCAGCTTTATTTCGCAAATGTTCCTCTGCAATACATAGAGTCGACAGTTCTGTATCAAGCAGACTATTTCCCTGCAGTTTATACTCTCCATCGGCCAGTTCATATGTTCTCTCAAACAGCTGTGCACCAAAAGCAATATAACTATCTGTGGATAGTTCTTCAATAACACTGGGATCCACACCATACTTTCTAACCAAAAAAAGAGCAAGATATTTTCTATTGATACGCCCATATGAAATCAGAACGTTCCACTTTCTTAATCGGTATATATCTTGAGTTGTGTTTTGAGTTGTATTTTGAGTTATGTTTTGCACTCTATCTAAGTTCCGTTTTTTATCACTTTCCAGGATTTTACCTCTAATCTTTTCATCCAGATTAAAATCAGCAAGAATCCCCTGCAAATCCTTCTTCTCATATTCATATATCTTTGCAGATATAGACTTACGGGTTTGTTTCATGATTTTCTTTTCATCCAGACTATCCTGTTCAAGAAACTCAGTACATATCCATCTATCTAGTTTTTTATTGATTACTTCATAATCCATGATATCTACCTCTTCAGCCCCCATTTCGAGCATACATCATTTTGGGTATTTTTGTTACTTATTAATTCTGTATTCTATAATATAACCCTTTATTTTAAATATATTTTTAATATATCTCATATTAATTCTAATAGCAATATAATATATTCTTATTCTATCAAATTATCAAATAATGAATGCTTGTTCCAAGTATCTGCATTACAAAAATGTTAAAAAACTTTCGGATGGTGCGCCCGAAGAAAAATTTAGAGCTTTCAAACTTTAGAACAAAAGTGCAGCCTGCGTCTCACGACATGGTCTGCCCCTTTGGAATATAGGCAAAGTCTGAAGAGACTCTATCACATCTGAGTTAAGGGTATCTCACTTCCATCTCGCAATCAATATATAAAGAAAAAAATCAAAGAAAGGTCTAAATGGTGACAAATATGAACGAATTAAAGAAAATGACAATCGGTGAACTTGCAGTTAATATGGCAGAGGCACACGATGCCGACAAGTACTGGTATCCTGTTTCTGGAAAGATGAAGGAATATCTGCTTGAGAAAGGCTGTCTAACACTCACAGATGGCAAGTCCACAATCACAGACAC
>CACZRU010000361.1 GCA_902783605.1 uncultured Lachnospiraceae bacterium | reverse complement strand
TTCTTTCTGATATTTCTTTCTGATATTTCTTTCTGATATTTCTTTCTAAACTCTATATTTTCGTATATCATTTTCCTTTAAAATTTCCGCTGTTTTTGTTTTCTGTGCATATATTAAATCGTCAACCTTAAATGAAAATTAAAAAATCAATTCTATTTTTTAATTTTTTCATAAAACACATTTCCAAAGAAAACCACATAGAAAAAAGGCGCCTATATAGACGCCTTATCATAACACATTCGAGAATTGTCCCCACTGTTTTCCCAATAGGTTATTTATTTTGTATAAGTGTAACCTTGAAGGTTGTCTTCCCTTCTTTGGAATATGCCTTTATAGTTCCACCATGGCTCAGCACTATGCTCTTTGCTATTGCCAGCCCCAGGCCGTAGCGGTTCTCCCCTCTGTTCCTGGACTTATCTGCTCTGTAGAACCTTTCGAAGATTTTCTCCTCATCACCAGGAGCTATCGGGTCACCACTGTTAACGACCTTCAGCACCACTGAGTTCTTATCTTTACTATGCTTTTCTTTATAAAGCTTTACAGTCACCGCAGTGCCCTTATCGCTGTGTTTCACTGCATTATCCAAAAGGGTAGATACCAGCTTTTCCATCTCGTCCTTATTACAGCTGAGAACTATCTCCTTCTCAACCTCTGTCTCTATCTCAACTCCCTGCTCAAAGGCAACGCCCTCAAAAACAAGGCATGTCTTTTCCACAAGCTTGGAGAGTTTTACTTCTGTGAAAGTTTCCTTAAAGCTTTCATCCGATGCACTCTGCTCCAGCTTCGACAGATCCAGCATTCCAGATATGAGACGGTTCATTCGGTCCGACTCATACTTTATATTCTCAATATATTTCTTATTCTCATCCCCTGACAATTCATCCGAAGAAGCCATAATAACCGCCAGTGGTGTCTTCAGTTCATGTGATGCATCCGCAATAAAGTCCTTCTGCTTATCAAAGGCCTCCTGTGCCGGCTTAGTAATCCAGCGAGTCATAAGCTTCGCGATCAGAACTACCACACCTTCAAGCACCACAAATATCAGCAGAGTTTCCAGCAGAAATTTCACAAGCTTAGACTTAATCTCGCTGTCATTTACAACCACAAGAAAGCCATCAGTTTTATAGTTAAATGAGTAATCTGCCGTATAGAGGTTTCCAATCTTCCTTGTACCAGCCTCATACTCAGCCATTATCTCTTCAGCCACACTGCCTGCATCAAAATCCGATGACTCATTTCCATGATTTATCACCTTGGAAACAATTCCATCGATAATCTCAACCGTATAGACTTCATTATCCATGAACATCATATTCTCAAGCTCGGAATCATCTGTATTTTCTAAATCAGTCGTAACACCAGACTCAGGTCCACCAAAACCACCCGGGGCATCCTCTGGCTTAGTGCCGTCAAAACCCTCAGGTGGTTCCTCAGGCTTTTCTCCCGGTTTAAATCCACCACCTCTATCATCTATGAAATTAAGGCTTCGATCAACACTTTCCCTCTCTCTCTTATAACTCTGAACATTTACCAGAATCACACTTATCATCAAAAAACTAGAGAGTATACAAAAAATAGTAAGAAAGGTTTTTCTACTCAGTTCCTTCATAACCTATCTCCGCAATTTATCTCTTAAATTTGTATCTTTAATCTGTATCTTCAATTTATTTCTTCATTCATCTCCATCTTATAACCCATATTTCTCACAGCTTTGATACTTACCTTCGAATCCAGAAGCTTAAGCTTTTTTCTGACAAATGAAACATACGCCTCCAGATTATTGGACATGGAATCGTTTTCCATCCCCCACACTCTGTCAAATATCATATCCTTTGAAAGCACCTGATTAGGGTTATTCATAAAATATTCCAGAAGCTGAAATTCCTTGTTATTTATCTTTATATTATCTATCTCATATTCTGAGCTAGACTCTTCTGAAGCTGACTCTCCTTCAACAGGCACCTTCCTACCTATAGCAGGAATACTGTAATCCAAAACCAGGTCACCAAACTCCAGGTTATTATTTACCGCCTGTTCTAATCTCAGCTGTGCATTGACACGGGCAACCAGCTCATCAATGTGAAATGGTTTCGATATATAATCTATTGCTCCCTCTTTAAATCCACGAAGTTTATCCTCCAGCTCCCCCTTAGCAGTCATCATAATAACCTTGGAGGTAATTCCCTCCTTCTTTATCTCACGGAGAATATCAATACCATCCTTCTTTGGAAGCATTATATCCAGGAGAATAAGATCGTATATCCCAGAAAGCGCATTAAATAGACCGTCCTCACCATCGTAGGACACATCCACGATATATCTTTCTTTTTTTAGGCGCTCCGTTACAAGTTCAGCCAGAACGTATTCGTCTTCAACTACTAAAATACGCATATAAGATTCTCCCTAATAAATGTTTGCACTTAAGTTTTATTCCGTAAATTCTTCCCACTCCATGCCCTTGGCCTTGGTAAATGCTTTCGTTTCATCCATTGGCATTGGCTTTCCGAAGTAGTAACCCTGCGCTTTCTCACAGCCTATCTTCTTTAAGAACTCATAGTGTTCTTCAGTCTCAACACCCTCACAGAGTGGCAGGAGTCCCATTCCCTTTGCTCCACTGATTATATAGTTCATCAGATCTGCAGTCTTAGGATACTTATCATAGCTTCTGAGGAACACGAGGTCCAGCTTCAGCACATCAAATTCATACTCCACAAGATTATTCAGTGATGAGTATCCGCTTCCAAAATCATCCAGCCATACTTGGTATCCCAGGTCTCTCATCTTCTTACACTCTTCACTAATATGACCAGTGTTATCCTTCAAAACACTTTCCGTAATCTCCAGATCCAGCATATTTCTTGGCACATCATACTTAGCTCTTGTAGCTTCAACTATCTCAAAGATATTACAAAGCTCAAAATCCAGACTTGAGAAATTAATAGACGCTGGAACGATAACATCACCATTTTCAATTACACGGTGATAATCCTTACAAACCTGCTCAGCCACATATGCATCTACTTTGTGAATAAGGTGGTAATTCTCCAGAGTCTCGATAAAGTCTCCCGGAGAAAGGAAGCCAACAACTGGATCTATCCATCTAACCAGGGCTTCATATCCACAGATTTTTCCCGTACTTACTCTTATAACAGGCTGATAGTAAACCTTAATATATCCATTCTCTATAGCTTCATCCACATGATCCACAACATACTGCTGTTTCCTGAGGCGGTCGCGAAGCATCTCATCATATACACAGACATTCACATCATGCCTTCCCTTAATGCTGTTACAGGCAAGACGGGCATGGTCACAGGCAAGACCTATCTCCGTATAACGGTCTTCCATATAGTAGACACCTGCCTTAAGTCTTACTCTCTTCGCAGACTCCTCAGTCTGAAGTACCTTCTTATAGACTGCGTCAACTCTCTTAGCAACATCCTCCTTATTTCCAACGGAACAAACAACAAAATGATCATTTGAGAATCTTGCAACTATTGCGCCAGAAAACTCATTTCGAATTATCTTAGCAATATCACAGAGCAGTTCATCTCCAAGAAGAAATCCGTTCTTCTCATTAAAAAGTTTAAAGTTTGGAATATCAAAATGAATTATCGAGATGTGCTTTCTTCTGTTCTCCGGTGACGCCAGAATCTGCTGTACACTCTGGTAAAAGAAAGACATATTAAAGAGCCCCGTAAGAGGATCTGTCTCACTATTCATGGACAGAATCTCAGCCTCAGCCAGTGAATTCTTATTACGATTCAGGTACTCATTCTGATCTACATCGACGATAAAAACATAGAAGAAGCTCTTTCCGTTCTGACCATGAAGAAGATGTCCGAAGTCTTCTACATACCGCTCCTCACCGTCCTTGGTGATAATCCTGTAGCGGACATAGTCATGTCTCTTCTCACCAAACATAGTCTGCGCCTGAATCTGATTCTCAATCTTGTGAAGATCATCAGGGTGAACCATTCTCTTAAATGAATTTCCAATATAGGCTCTGAATTCCTCCAGAGTCTTGCACCCATAAAGATTAACTATATTCTCTTCAGCAAAGAGCAGAGTCTCCTCCTCATTATTCTCATAAATAAAGAAACCTCCAGGAAGACCGGTAGGGATATGACCCTCCACATACTTCTTCAGTCTCTCCTTCAGATATTCATACCTGAGGAACTTCTCCTCCTTTGCAAAATGAACCTCCCTGAACTGCTCAGGATTATCTGTATAATCCAGCACCTCATCGCCAAACTGCTCGCTGGTAAGATCAAACACATTTCCATCCACCACATTGTAGCAGTGAAAATTTCCTCCTTCGCGAGGAATGCCATAAACCTTTCCACCAAATATATCCTGTACTAGAAATGCAGTTATAGAGCACTGTCCAAGAGTCATATTGTCCTTGCTCCACTCTGCTCTAAGTCTTGGTGCAGCAGTATATTCGCACCATACCTTTGAAAGTGCATCATAAAGCTTTCTCGGCGTATCAATCCCCCTATACTCATCTGTTATTGCCGGTACTGTTGCAACCTCCCAGCCATAGAAATTATATACCATATTGCTATCCCCCATTATATGAATTAATTAAAAATGCATTATTAAAAATGT
>CACZRU010000360.1 GCA_902783605.1 uncultured Lachnospiraceae bacterium | reverse complement strand
AAAGAAAGCATTCAAGCCAGAATTCAGAAACAGGCTCAGCAAGATTGTTGTCTTTAATTCTATGGATGACAAGATGGCAGAAATGATTATCGACAAGAAGCTTTCTGAATTGAGTGCCATGCTTAAGGAGCAAAGTATAAAGCTTACTGTTGATAAAAAAGCTAAAGAGCTGATCAAGCAGAAGGGTATCAGTGTAGAATATGGTGCCAGAGAAGTTGAGAGGGTTATTCGAAATGATATTAAACCTCTCTTTGTTGATAAAATACTGTTTGGCGAATTGAAGGATGGTGGAAAGATTAAGCTTTCTGTAAAGAACGATGAATTTATAGTTGTATGATATGTAATTACGTAAGTGTCCCAGAGTCAAAAGACATTTTTGATATCTACATCATGTAATTAAAGAAAGGAAAAAATATGCAGCACATAACATTTAACCCACAGGGCGTATGCTCTATGAAAATAGATTTTGACATTGATGAGAATAAAGCACTTCATAATGTGAAGTTTACAGGTGGATGTAATGGTAATCTTAAAGCCATTGGAAGACTGGTGGAAGGGAAGGACGCAGCTGAGATAGCTGATATCCTTCGTGGTAACCAGTGTGGACCTAGAGGAACTTCATGCGCAGATCAGTTTTCAAAGGCTATTGATCAAGCGCTTGCTTAATCATATTATTGGCCTTGTCACTGACCTTGTCTGTGAAGCTTTCTAAATTCTCTAGGAGTACATCCAGTAAGCTCCTTGAACAGCTTGTTGAAGGTAGTAGTAGACTGAAAGCCAGACATAAAGGCGCACTCAGTGATGGTGAGGTTTTCATCAGCCAGCAGGTTTATTGCGCTCTGTACCCGTATACTTGATAAATAAACAGGAAATGGTGTCTGGGTATATTCATTAAAAAGCTTTGAAAAGTAATAGGGACTAAGACCGGTATGTGCCGCCACCTCTGCCTCAGAAATATCATCAGAGGAGTGTTCAGCAATATAGCTGCAGGCGGTACGGATGTAGTCCCAGGATTTATCGGAGAAATTCTCATTTCCAATCTGATCTCGTTTTTCTTTCATTACATATTCACCCACAAGTACCATAAGCTCGAATATGAGTATCTTACATCTGGTTTCTCTAAAATACTGGTTCTTGCTTTTTCTTAGGTAGATATCCTTAATCTGGTATATGATATTAGTTATCTTGTCAGCGAGCTCTGGCTCTTTTTTGGCTGAGATAATGTGGCAGTCTTTGATGAATCTGGAAGCCGACACAAGGTCAGTATTCTGTTCCAAAATACTCGATGCGAATTGAATAAAAAGAGATCCGTTCTTTGGAATATGAACAATTTCATGCAGCTCTCTTGGCCATACCAAAACCACATCACCTTTATCAGGAGAATAGGTTTTATCCCCTATTCTATATTTGCAGTTGTCTTTAAATATAATGGTGAATTCTGCAGCATTATGCCAGTGAGCAGGAAAAGATTCTGGTATTCCTTTCTCAACAAATGTTACGCCTTGTATATTTGAATAGTTGATTATTTCTTTATCCATAGTATTTTTATCCATAGTGTTTTTATTAATAGTATTTTTATTAATAGTATTATTATCCGTAATGTTTTTATTTTAAATACTTTACATTTTTATAGAATCATAAAAGTTTATATGTTTATGATAGCAAAAATTGGGCAAAATTCAATAAATATCTTCTTTTAAATCCCAAGATTTTTTAATATGCTGATATTAATAAAAGAAAATAATAAGAGAAAAAAGTATAGAAAATAATTTTGAAATTTTGAGAGAAAAGGAGAAATCATATGGATAATTTTACATTCTATTCACCAACATTTTTCGCATTTGGTAAGGATACAGAAAAAGAAGCAGGGAAATATGTTAAGCAGTTTGGTGGTTCAAAGGTACTCATTCATTATGGGGGTAAGAGTGCTAAAAGTTCAGGACTTCTTGACAGAGTTGAAAAATCTCTCTCTGATGAAGGGATTCCTTATGTAATGCTTGGTGGTGTTAAGCCAAATCCAAGGAGCGGTCTTGTATATGAGGGAATAGAGCTCTGTAAGAAGGAAGGAGTGGATTTTGTTCTCGCAGTAGGTGGAGGAAGCGTAATCGATTCATCCAAGGCTATCGCTGCAGGTGTTGTATATGATGGGGATTTCTGGGACTTCTACAGTGGAAAACCGATTGAACAGGCACTTCCGGTAGGAACAGTACTGACTATTGCTGCTGCAGGTAGTGAAGGAAGTCCGGATTCTGTTATCACTAAAGAAGAGGGGATGTTTAAGAGAGGAGCAAGCGGAAACGCTATAAGACCTAAGTTCAGTATTCTAAATCCTGCTCTTACTCAGACACTTCCACCTTATCAGACAGCAGCAGGAGCAACAGATATCATGGCTCACCTTTATGAGAGATATCTTACTAATACAAAGGATGTTGAGGTTACGGACAGACTTATTGAAGGGTTACTGCTTACTATAAAGCACGAGGCTCCGAGGGTAATCGCGGATCCTGATAACTACGAAGCAAGAGCAAATATTATGTGGGCAGGAATGGTAGCCCATAATCATATCTGCGGTGTAGGAAGAAGTCAGGACTGGAACAGCCACAACATTGAGCATGAGCTGTCTGCACTTTATGACTGTGCTCATGGTGCAGGACTTGCAGTAACAATGCCAGCAGTATTTAAGTATGTCATGAACCATGATGTTATGCGTTTTGCAAGAGTTGCTGTAAGAGTATGGGGATGCCAGATGGATTTTGACCATCCTGAGGTGACAGCACTTGAAGGAATAAATGCATTCCAAAACTTCCTTGTATCACTTGGCATGCCAAAGAACTTTGAAGAACTTGGTGCAAAGGAAGAAGATATTCCAAAACTGGTTGAAGTTCTCTGTCGTGGTGATGGAAGAGATGGCACTATCTCAGGTTTTGTTACTTTAAATGAAGAGGATTGTACTAAGATTTATCAGATGATGGTGTAAATTTGTGAAGAGAGTTTTACGGGACGACAGTGAAAACTATAAATGTCGAGTTATAGGAGAAGAATATGAAAGCGTTATTTATCGGCGGGACTGGTACAATCAGTACAGCAATAACAAAAAGACTTGTAGAGGAACTAGGATGGGAGGTCTGGATTCTTAATCGGGGAAATAGAAATGATGTTCTTCCAGAAGGAGTTCATACCATAAAATGTGACATTTCCAATGAAGAAGATGCGAAGAATAAACTTGAGGGGATGGAATTTGATGTGGTTGGAGAATTCATCGGTTTTACAGTAGATCAGGTGGAAAGAGACTACAGACTTTTCAAGGGAAAGACGAAGCAGTATATCTATATCAGCTCTGCATCAGCTTACAATAAGCCGGCAGCAAGCTATGTGATAACAGAAGGAACCACGCTGGCTAATCCACATTGGGAATATTCTCGGAATAAAATAGCCTGTGAGGAGTTCCTCATGAAGAAGTATCGTGAAGAAGGATTTCCGGTAACTATAGTAAGGCCAAGCCATACCTATGACGAGCGAAATGTTCCACTTGGGGTTCATGGCAAGAAGGGCTTCTATCAGGTTATAAAGAGAATGCTGGAAGGAAAACAGGTCATCATTCAAGGAGATGGAACCTCACTTTGGACTGTAACATTTAACAAGGATTTTGCTATAGGATATACCGGTCTTATGGGCAACAGACATGCAATTGGAGAGGCTTTTCAGATTACAGGTGATGAAACATTGACCTGGAACCAGATATATCAGACAATAGCGGATGCACTTGGGGTTGAGCTAAAACCTTATTATGTAGCATCTGAATATCTTAGTGATGTTGGAGATAAATATGGCTTTGATTTTGAAGGGAGTCTTACAGGAGATAAGTCGGTTTCAGTTGTTTTTGATAACAGCAAGCTGAAGAGAGTTGTGCCAGATATGAAGACTACTGTAAGATTTGATCAAGGAGTGAGAATTGCCCTTGGCTATGTATTATCTCATCCAGAGTGTCAAGAAGAAGATCCTGAATTTGATGAGTGGTGCGATAAAGTAATAAATGCATTAGATGCTTCCAAGCAAAATATATAGTATAAGTGATGAAAACAAAATATATTGCAAATGAACTAAAAGCATGACACAATAAATAACTATACAAGTAACTGAGATCCCCGTAAGTTTTTTCATAAAGAGCTTGCGGGGGCTTTTTATATAGTGATAACATAGAAGGTACTTGTCATCCTGAGCAAAGCGAAGGATCTTTTTGTTTT
>CACZRU010000359.1 GCA_902783605.1 uncultured Lachnospiraceae bacterium | reverse complement strand
TGCCATCCAAACAGTTACAAACATCCCCTCACTATTTCCTTCCAGAAGCTGATTATTTACCTTTGTAAGAACCTCTGACGGAGAAATACCCATCTTTGTATGGTTCTTAATAAGAGTCTTAGCTACCACCATAAAAAGAGACGCCGGAACTCCCTTACCGGAGACATCTGCTATTACTAGTGCCACATGATTCTCATCTACCATGAAGAAGTCATAGAAATCTCCTCCAACCTCCTTAGCCGGATCGGATGAAGCATATATATCAAATTCTTTATTATCAGGAAATGGAGGAAAGATACTAGGAAGCATATCTGTCTGAATCTTCTGAGCCAGATTAAGTTCGACACTAATCCTCTCATTTTCGGCTGTATATCTCTTAATCTCTTCAAGATGATTTTCAATCTCACAGATCATCTCGTAGACACCATCAGCAAGCCCACCAATCTCATTCTGTGAATAAATCTTCTTAAGCTGTCTTCTGGATTCTTCGGCATCCTTTTTGGTTGCATAAGTTTTAACAGCCGCTTCAGTTTCCCTGATCGGCTTTATAACCGATTTACTAAGCATTAATCTGCAGATTATTACCAGTACCGCCTGAAGCAATGCAAATGCTGCAAGGAACCTAAGGGTCTGACTTTGTATACTCTTCATAACCTCTCCGGTTTCAAATGTCATTCCAATAATAACATTGAGATCACCAAGTCTATCCATATAATGATATGAATCCAGAAAACCATCTGAAAAAATAACATCATCCTCTTCAGGTGTCAGTTTCATAAATGTCTCTTTCTGAATATCATTATTAGTGACTTTTACACCATAAATATACGCTTCACCCTGATTGGTTCCTCTTACAAGATTACCACCATTAGAATTTACAACAAATGTGTCCTCTTCAAAGTTATCATCTGTTACAAGAAAATAAATGTATTCTGCATTATAAGACTCCTTCAGATCATTAAATCTGATGAGCCAGTTATTAAAAACAATTTCAGCATATGCCTTCTGTTCATCTGCAGGAAGCTCCTCTAATTCTTCTGCGGTTATAGTATTCAGCATCATCCCTGGATGTTTTTCAGTAAGTTCTTTTGTTTTTATTATTGTTTCATCATTTTTATCATACTCAAGGTCCAGTTCAGACTCTTCATGCTGGAGAAGATAACTTATAACCCACTCGTAGGCCTCATACTCCTTAACAGATTTATCTATATCTAAAGCCACACCCTCTGCAAGCTTTTTCTTCTCTGATAAAACATTTCTATATGCCATTCTTCTAATGACGAAAAAGGACAAAATATCTGTAAGAACCAGGGCAACAACAAAGAACATAAAAATCTGGTAAGCGAGACTTCGCCTCCCTGTTCCTTTTATTCTTTTTATTTCGGATTTAACCTGTCCCATGAAGTCCTCCAGATAAACGCCTTTTATTTCTTTTTAAAATGTTATTATAACATAAAATATAACAAAAATGATATTCCTTCATGATTTTAAAAGCTCTCCTTACTCTTGATTTTAATACCCAAATAGCAACAAGAGCGCAGCAATCCATTAATCTATTGCCATAATCTTGCATAAATATTGTATAATAATCAAAAGAAAAGCTAGAAAGGGAATTAAAACCATGTCCTATATATTTGAAACAGAAAGACTGATCATTCAGAGCTCTGATATGAGCCTGCCTGAAAAGGTTCTCGATTACTATACAAGAAACAGAGAATTCTTCGATAAATATGAACCAGTGCATATTGATGCTTATTACACTCTTCCATTCCAGACTAAGTCAATGGAATTAGAAGTCCAGCAAATGGAGAAGATAACCTCTGCATATTACTATTTTTCACTTAAGGAAGATCCTGATACTATCATCGGCTCTATCAGCTATGTTCGAATTCGTAAAGAACCTTATGCCAGTGTTATCTTCGGGTACAATCTAGATGAGAAGATGCAGGGACACGGCTACTGCACAGAAGCATGCAGAGCTACTACTGAACATGTACTGAGCATAGCCCACATCCACAGAATCGAATCCAGAGTTCTTACCACTAATGAAAAATCCGTTCATGTCCTCGAGCGTCTGGGTTTCTTCCATGAAGGCTTTGAAAAGGCAAGCATACTGATTGGAGGAGAATTCCGAGACCACCTAAGATATGCTTATATTAATGAAAATTATTAAACCACAGATAACAGATTTTATTACATTATAAATCATCGAATTTATTTAAGATCTTATAACAAAACACCTCACCATGTTCATGTTATAAAACAGAACCTGAACTGATGAGGTGTTTTATTATATTATGATTCTAAATATGCTTTGGTTTGCTTTAATTTTTAACTATATGTTTGTTAACTTTTAATTTGCTGCTTTTTATTTATTTCTTTTTTATGGTATTCTTCTTCTCTAAGTCTTTTTTGCTCTGGTCTTTAGTATTACCCTTAGACTTAGATTTACCAGCTTCAGCAGTATTAGCAACAAGCTTATCCAGACCATTCTTTTTAGCAATCTTTAGAATAGTTCCATCTCTTAAACTCTTATCCTGAAGTGCTTTTTCAACTTGTTCTCTTACAGTATCCATCTGATCGTCAGTAGTAAAGAAATCTCCAATATCATTAATAAGATCACCAATATTAGTAGCTTTTAACGCCTCAGCAGTTGCAGTATGTAATTCAACTTTATTCATTGGAATACTAAGTAATGCCTGTACTTCATGTGGTTTTTCTGCACACATCTGAGCTAAAACAATATCTGCAAGCCTGTTAAGTGAATCTACTGCATCCTTACTTTCATACTTATCCTGAGAACTAATAACATATCTAGAGAACTTACCATTATAGAAAGGGCCACCCACAATATCATTAATTCTCCTCTCACTGTCTGACTTTAACTTAGCAGAATCTTTGACAATTTTATTCCATGTCTCGAAGGAAACATTTCCGTCTCTTTCTGCCAGTGCTTTAAATACAGGATTTTTAGCAAGTTCCAATGCCTTTGCTTCAAATACTTTAGTATCAAGGCTCTTAGTAGCATTCTGCAACTTAGTTGGAGTTGCCTCTGGATCAACAAGCATATGAGCATACTCCTGAACAAGATATTCCATAGCACACTGCTTTGGTGTATGTCTCTTTCCTGGCTCCTTTGGCTCAATAACTACGCTGCCCTTCTTTGTAGCATATCCCAGATGAATCTCTCTCTTAGTAAACTTTTCAAGTTCTTTTCTAAGCTTTACCTTTTCTACTGCAAGCTCTTCCTGCTTTCTTAATGCCATGTCTGCATAATAAACACTAAGCTTCTTTGAAGGACTGATCTTGATAGTCTCTTCAATGGCATTACACTTATCAGCAATATAACTTTCACTTACCTTTGTAAAATCAAATGTTGTCTTACTTGCACCTACTGCACGAGAGAATGACATTTCTTTATTATTTGAAAATTTTCTTCTGTAGTATCCGAAAAGCTCAGCCATCTCATATGCGCGTTCTTTTCCATCTTGTGCCACATCAAGTCTAATCTTTCCATCGCCTTCCTTTTC
Organism: uncultured Lachnospiraceae bacterium; assembly: GCA_902783605.1. Taxonomy (GTDB): domain Bacteria; phylum Bacillota; class Clostridia; order Lachnospirales; family Lachnospiraceae; genus Eubacterium_Q. The sequence goes on along the minus strand of CACZRU010000359.1, from coordinate 1,057 downwards.
ACCAAAGGTTGGCTTCTTTTTCTTATAATAGTTTGCACTATGAAGTCCAAACTCCCTAAATGCATTTTCTATAGATGCAGGATCAGCACTCTGTCCCTCCAGTTTTTTGATGCATGTGTCAAGAGCCTTTGCCATTTTACGATAGCTTTCCGTTCCTGAACCATCTGCTCCAAGTTCAAGCTTCTTCTGCTTACTGCATTTCATAAGTCTTCCCTTATAGTCCTTCAGATCAGAAAGAGCTTTCTTCTTAAAGGCTTTATACTCTTCATAATCATTTACAAATGTAATAGCTGCTTCCTTAAATACTTCTGCTTTTCCAGGCTCCTTTGGAATCTCAACACTAAAATCATAGCCCTTATTATTTTGACTTGATGAAAACAAATCATTAGCAGCATTCTGCATCTGCTCCTGTCTCTTATTATTCTCTTCTTCAACATTCTTTACAGTTGATTTTTTAGTTTCCTCAGAAACCTTCTCTACAGGCTTATTATTTTCAGCTACGCTATTAACACTAACTCTGTTAATATCTTGAACTTCAGGCGCTTTCTTCTGTTGCTGCATCTGTTCCTGACGCCTCTGTTCTTCCATAATCTCCTGATTACGACGGTCTGCTATATCCTTTTCAACCTGTGCCATAGCCTCGGCATGGATTTGCTCAAGACTAGAGAAACCTATATTATATGGATTCTCAACTTCTTCACGAGTAGGAAGGTCAGGATCAATAATGTGCTCTCTCTCTCCAGTATCTTCCATAAGGAAATCCTGAAGTTCCTTTTCTTCAGCTTCAATACGAGCCTTCATCTCTTCATCTTCCTTAATGCGAAGTTTCTCTTCATCAGAAAGATTTTCGTACTGATTCTTCTTAATCCATTCCTCATTAAGCTTTGCATATGGATGAATCAGATCGATATTCTTCTTTACTACAAATTTAAGCGTATCTAAATATTCATTTCCTTCTATGGACTCAAAGCTTCTAAGGAAATCAGTAAGTGTCTGTTCAGCAGCCACATAATCATTAATCTCAGTTGAAGTTAATATTCCTATCTGATCTGCAAGA